>JACCUZ010000308.1 GCA_013698395.1 Sporichthyaceae bacterium | reverse complement strand
CCCGCGCGCCCGGCGGAGCCATCTACGGCACGTCGTCCAACGGTGCCCGGGCAGCGTTCTTGCGGCCGGCCAACCAGTCCCCTGTTCCGGGGCTGTTCCTGGTGGGCGGCTCGGCGCACCCCGGTGGGGGGCTGCCCCTGGTCGCGCTGTCTGCCGCCATCGTCGCGGGGCTGGTGGGACCAGCGTGACGGCAGGATCTTCATGATCCTGACCGCCAGCCGTCGACCCTTGTTCACCGGCCGAAAACCTGATACCGATCAGTTCTCCCTAGCCCGATGCGGGTCCGATCCTCTGCTCACCTGGAGCGTCCAGATGCCCGAGTCATCCCAGCCCACCTTCCGCCGCGAGCTGCCCCTTCTGCCGGTGCACGGCAACCGGAGCCGCCAGACCTGCCTCTACCGGTGCGGCAACGCCTGCGACCACCCGGTGCCCAACACCAGCGGCAACCCCTACTTCGGCGACATCCTCGCCGAGAGCATCAGCCGTCGCGGGATCCTCAAGGCCGGGGCGCTGACCGGGCTGGTCGTGGGTGCCGGAGGCCTGGCCTCGGCCGCGCCAGTGGCCGCAGCCGAGAAAGGCACCTCCGCAACGGCCAGCGCCCGCGCGCTGACGTTCACGCCGGTGCCGCCGAACAAGCTCGACATGCTGCTGGTGCCCAACCAGTACGACTACCGCGTGGTCGTCCGCTGGGGCGACCCGATCCTGGCCGGCGCACCGGCCTTCGACGTGCACAACCAGACAGCCGACGCGCAGGCGATGCAGTTCGGCTACAACTGCGACTACCTCTCCCTCATGCCCTTCCCGGACGACGAGGACCGGGCCCTGCTCTTCTCCAACCACGAGTACACCGACGAGCAGCTGATGTTCCCCGGCGTCACCACAGCAGCCGGCACGACGGAGGAGCAGAAGCGCATCGCGATGGCCGCGCACGGCCTGTCCGTCGTCGAGATCCGGCGCGTCGGCGACACCGGTGCCTGGCGGATGTCCAAGCGCCGCACCTACAACCGCCGCTTCACCGCGAGCACACCCTTCAAGATCACTGGCCCGGCGGCCGGCTCGCCGCTGCTGCAGACCGCTGCCAACCCCAGCGGCACCCGTGCCCACGGCACGCTGAACAACTGCGCCGGCGGCACGACTCCATGGGGCACCGCGCTCTCCGGCGAGGAGAACTTCAACCAGTACTTCGGCGCGTCCTCGGCGGTGCCTGACCCGGAGGGGACCTACAAGCGCTACGGCATCCCGACGTCCGGCGCGAGCGAGCGGCGGTGGGAGACGATCGACCCACGCTTCGACGTCGCCAAGGAGCGCAACGAGCCGCACCGGTTCGGCTGGATAGTCGAGGTCGACCCGTTCGACCCGGACTCGATGCCGCGGAAGCGCACCGCGCTCGGCCGCTTCAAGCACGAGGGCGCCACCACGACGCTGGCCGAGGACGGGCGCGTCGTGGCCTACATGGGTGACGACGAGCGCTTCGACTACATCTACAAGTTCATCTCGAAGAACAAGTTCCGGAAGGGCACCGGGGCGGCGGCTCGCCGGCACAACATGACGCTGCTCGACGAGGGCGACCTGTACGTCGCCCAGTTCACCGGCGACAGCCCCACCGAGATCAACGGCAGGGGAACCATCCCCTCGGACCTCAACTTCGACGGCCGGGGCCGGTGGATCCCGCTCGTGAAGGACGGCGTCAGCATGGTGCCCGGTCGCGCCGTGGACTGGGTGCTCGTCTTCACCCGGCTCGCCGCCGACGAGATCGGCAAGGCCGACCCGACCCTTGCGCCGACCAAGATGGACCGGCCGGAGGACATCGAGCGCAACCCGGTCACCGGCCGCGTGTACGCCGCACTGACGAACAACTCGCTTCGCACAACCGGACCGAACGAGGCCAACCCGCTCACCCAGTCCAACACCGCCAAGGGCCTGGAGAAGGGCAACCGCAACGGGCACGTCATCGAGTGGCGCGAGGTCTTCAACGACGCGGGCTCGTTGGCATTCGGCTGGAGCATCTTCCTCATCGCCGGCGAGCCGCTTGCTCCGGAGACCTACTTCGCGGGCTACGACAAGACCCAGGTCAGCCCGATCTCGTCCCCCGACAACGTCGCGTTCGACCCGGTCGGCAACCTGTGGATCGCCACCGACGGCAACGTCTTGGGCTCCAACGACGGGTTGTTCGCCACCCGGGTCCGGGGTGAGGAGCGTGGACACCTCAAGCAGTTCCTCACCGTGCCCATCGGAGCCGAGACCTGCGGTCCGCTGATCACCGGCGACCACCTCAGCGTCTTCGTCGCCGTTCAGCACCCTGGCGAGACGGACGGCTCGACCTTCGACAAGCCGTCGAGCACCTGGCCGGACAAGCTGCCCACCGGCGGCTATCCGCGCCCGAGTGTCGCCAACGTGTTCAAGTCCACGGGGCCGCGCCGCATCGGGACCTGATCACCCAGGACGCTGGTCGGGGGCGAGGCACCGTCCCCGATCAGCGTCGTTCGGACGCTCGATGTCGACGGCTGACTCAAGCCAGTTGGCGGCGGACGACCACCAGGAGCTGACCCAGGCCGACCACACCCAGGCCCACCCACGTCCACGCGCCGAGGGTGGGCCAGGGGTCGCCCAGGACCGCGGCAGACGCCAGGAAGGCCGCCGTGACGAT
>JACCUZ010000307.1 GCA_013698395.1 Sporichthyaceae bacterium | reverse complement strand
CTTGCCTGCAGTCCTGCTCTAGTTGCTCTGCGTGATGTCCGCGTCCTGCTCGGCGTTGGCGTAGGCCACCGAGTCGTCGGACAGCACGTTCAGCGCGACCGCAGCGTTGACCGGCGCAGCGAGGTTGGCGTTGACCAACGACATCTGCTCGCGTTCCGGCAGCGTCTCGCCGGCCTGCTGGTCGAGCTCCTCCGGGGTCAGACCGGGGGTGTTCTCAGCCATGGATTGCTCCCTCAGTTGGTCTGCGTGATGTCGACGTCCTGCTCGGCGTTGGCGTAGGCCACCGAGTCGTCGGACAGGACGTTCGCTGCGACGGCCGCGTTGATCGGGGCGGCGACGTTCGCGTTGATCAGGGACATCTGCTCCCGCTCAGGCAGCTCTTCGCCGCCCTGTGCGTCGAGCTCCTCGGCGGTGAGGCCCTGGGGGGTTGGTCGGTGCTCATGAAGTCTCCTCAGACATGGTCGGCGAAGTTCGCCAGGATTCAGCGGTGATGGTCAGTTGGACTGGTCGATCGGGGTTTCCTGGGTGGCATCGGCGTAGGCGATCGAGCCGTCGGACAGCACATTCGCCGCGACCGCCGCGTTCACCGGAATGGCGAGGTTGGCGTTGACGAGCGACATCTGCTCCCGCTCGGGCAGCTCTTCCCCGCTCTGGGCCGCCAGCTCCTCGGGGGATAGCCCCGTGGGGTCCTTCTCGGTCATGAGTCCTCCTTAGGTTCGGCAGCTTGGCCGCCGTCGTTCGATGGTGTCCCCGCAGTCGCGCCGCCCTTTTGGACGACGCGCACCTTCTGTTGCGACGAGGTGAGCCCGTCGCCGCTGACGACCACGTTCACGTCGGCAGCGACATTTGCTGAACCGTTGGCACCCGTGACCCGACGCCGGATGCGTCGTCGGATCTGGCGTCCGCGACGGTCACCTCGATCGGGGCATCCCCCGTTTGGCCCAGTGTTCGCGGTCAGGCGCAGGGTTGGGCCGCTGCTGTCCGTTGACCCTCGACGCCTGAGAGTGAACTCGTTGCGCTGGGTGCCCGTACGCGTACAGCCCGTGTCCCGCCGAAGGACGAGCCGAGCACCACCTGCAACGTGCGCCCGAGGCCGTCGACTGCGACCAGGCGCGAGCCGGGGACCGCGGCAGCAAGGGTCTTCACGCTCTCGGTGTAGCGCGAGTCGTAACGGATCGTGGTGCGGCTGAGACCGGTACGCCGCCAGTCCTGCGCCGGACCGGCGATCTCGAAGCCCCGATGCGCCAGCTCGGCGCTCGCCGAGGTGCCGAGACCGCGGGTGCCGTCCCCGTTGTACACCTGGACCCTGACCTGGGCGGTCGGAACGGTCGGCCGCCGATGCGCGGGCGTACGGACCGGGGCGGGAGGCACGTCGGTGCGCATGGCGGCGAACATCTCCGTGGCGGCCGGCCGGTCCCAGAGGGCGACCGCGCCAGCGGCCCCGGCGCGGAACGAGGGGTTGGCCACCGGAACGGTCCGGAACCGAATGTCGCCGCCCGAGATGTGGCGGAGGTCGGTGCCCAGCTCGATCAGCCGGGACTCGCTGAGGCCCGGGTCGGCGCGTACGGCGGAGAGGGCCGCCTCGAGGAACCGCACGAGGGCCCGCGGGTCCAGCAGCACGTCGCTGCTCATGACCCGCTGCGCCATAGCGGCGAGAAACTGCTGCTGCCTTTCGACCCGGCCCAGGTCGGCCCGCGCGTCGACGCTGCGGGCCCGGACGAAGGCCAGCCCGGTCTCGCCGTCCACGTGGCTGGTGCCGCTCGGCAGCCGCAGGCCGGCCTTGCGGTCACGCATCGGCACCGGCGTGCAGACGTCGACGCCGCCCACGGCATCGACGAGGCGGACGAAGCCGAGGAAGTCCACCTCGAGGTAGTGGTCGACGTGAACACCCGTCGTGCGCTCCACTGTGGCGACGGCCAGCGGCGGACCGCCGAAGGCGTACGCCGCGTTCAGCTTGTTGCGCCGTTCCGGGACTGATGTGCCGTCGGTGCTCACGTGTGCCGGGATCGTGACGTAGGAGTCCCGCGGCAGGCTGACGACCTCGACGCGGCCTCGCCGGGCCGAGACGTGCACCAGCAGCATCGTGTCGGCGCGCCGGCCGGTCACCGAGGCCGCTGAGCCGACGTGGAGCCGCCGCCGGTCGGCACCCGACATACCCGCCCGGCCGTCCGAGCCGACGAGCAGGAACGTTGTCGTCCCCGGGGCGTTGGGGGCCGGCCGGTCAGCGAGTCCCGCGAACGCGTCCACCCGCTCGACCGACCGGCTCGACCACGAGACGAGGGCGTACCCCGAGGCGCTCACTCCGAGGGCCAGAGCGGAGGCGCTCGC
>JACCUZ010000300.1 GCA_013698395.1 Sporichthyaceae bacterium | reverse complement strand
GAGTTCCAGGCGTGCGTTGAGAGGCGGGCCGTTCGGGAGCCCCTGCAGCACATCACCGGCCGGGCATACTTCCGTGACCTCGTGCTCCAGGTCGGACCGGGTGTGTTCGTCCCCCGGCCGGAGACCGAGGTCGTCGCACAGGCCGCCATCGACGCCGCCCGGCGCACCCTCATGCCGGTCGTGGTGGACCTGGGCACCGGCAGCGGTGTCATCGCGCTGGCGGTGGCGACCGAGGTCGCGGGGGCGCGGGTCCACGCCGTCGAGGCGGACCCGGGCGCCTACCAGTGGGCGGTGCGCAACTGCGCCGGCAGCGGAGTCGACCTGCGGGTGGGGGACATGGCGGTTGCCTTCGGCGACCTGGACGGGGCCGTGGACGTGGTGGTCAGCAACCCGCCCTACATTCCGGTCGGGGCTGCGATCCGTGACCCGGAGGTCGCGGCGCACGACCCGGCACTCTCACTATGGTCCGGTGACGACGGGCTCGACGCCATAAGGGTGGTTGAAGACGTGGCCGCCCGGCTGCTGGTCCCCGGCGGTGTGGTCGTCGTCGAACACGCCGACCTGCAAGGCCGGTCCGCGCCCGACGTGTTCAGCCGCACCGGGCGCTGGACCGACGTGCGCGACCATCGTGACCTGGCCGGCCGCGACCGCTACCTCACGGCAACCCGCACCGGTTGCCCTCGTAGGACAAGATGACGACCAGAAGGTGGTGGGCGGACTCGCGAGAGGGTGGGCGGCGGCGTGGGGTGGATCCGGCGGTTCGACATGGCGCTGGACTCGGAACGGTTCCTGGGGCTCGAGCAGGCCGCTGACGCGGTCCGCCGGGGGGAGCTGGTCGTGCTTCCGACGGACACGGTCTACGGGCTGGGAACCGACGCCTTCGACCACGCTGCCGTCGCCGAGCTGCTCGCCGCGAAGGGCCGCGGCCGGGACATGCCGGTGCCGGTCCTGGTCGGGTCTCCGCGCACCTTGGACGGCATCGCCATGGCGCTCTCGCAGACCGCGCGTGACCTTGTCGAGGCGTTCTGGCCGGGCGGGCTGACTCTCGTCGCGCGGGTGCAACCGTCGCTGCAGTGGGACCTCGGCGAGACTGATGGCACTGTGGCCGTGCGGATGCCACTGCATCCGGTTGCGATCGAGCTGTTGCAGAAGACCGGCCCGATGGCGGTCAGCAGTGCGAACATCAGTGGGTCGGCACCCGCCACCTCCGTCGACGAGGCTGTCGAACAGCTCGGGGAGGCGGTGTCGGTCTACCTCGATGGTGGCCCCAGCGGCGAGCCTGTCCCCTCCACCATCGTGGACGTCACGGGTGACATCCCGCGCCTGCTTCGCTCCGGAGCAGTCAGCGTCGATACGTTGAAAGAGGTCGCAGGGCAGTTGGTGACCGAGCCGTAGAGTGCCCTTATGACCGAGGTCTTCTGGGGTCCCGACTTCGCCGCCCTGCAGCAGCGCGATCCCGAGATCGCGGACGTGGTGCTCGGTGAGCTCGATCGCCTCCGCGGGGGTCTACAGCTCATCGCCAGCGAGAACTTCACCTCGCCGGCGGTGCTCGCTGCGCTGGGCTCGACGCTGTCGAACAAATACGCGGAGGGGTATCCCGGTCGCCGCTACTACGGCGGTTGCCAGCAGGTCGACCGCGCTGAGGAGATCGGCATCTCCCGCGCCAAGGAGCTCTTCGCCGTCGACGGGGCGGACATCCACGCGAACCTGCAACCGCACTCCGGGGCGAGCGCCAATCTGGCCGCCTACGCCGCACTGCTCAAGCCCGGCGACACCGTCCTCGCCATGTCACTGCCGCATGGGGGCCACCTGACCCACGGCGCCAAGGTCAGCTTCTCGGGGAAGTGGTTCACGCCGGTCCCGTACACGGTGCACGCAGACTCCGAGCTCATCGACTACGACCAGGTGCGCGACCTCGCCCTGGAGCACCGACCGCAGATGATCATCGCCGGGGCTACGGCATACCCGCGACTCATCGACTTCGCGCGGTTCCGGGAGATCGCCGACGAGGTAGGCGCCTGGCTGATGGTGGATGCGGCGCACTTCATCGGCCTGGTCGCCGGTGGCGCGATCCCCTCGCCTGTCCCGTACGCCGACGTCGTGACCTTCACCACGCACAAGGTGCTCCGTGGGCCCCGCGGCGGGATGATCGTCTGCAGGCCCGAGCTGGCGCAGCGCATCGACAAGGCGGTGTTCCCCTTCCTGCAAGGCGGCCCGCTGATGCACGCGGTGGCTGCGAAGGCGGTCGCCCTGCAGGAGTGCCTCGACCCCACGTACCGCGACTACGCCCGGCAGGTCGTTGTGAACGCGCAGACCCTGGCCGAAGGGCTCGCCGCCGAGGGCATGCGACCGGTCTCGGGTGGGACTGACACCCACCTCGTGTTGGCGGATCTGCAGGGACTCGGCGTGACCGGGGCCGACGCGGAGGTACGGTGCGACGCCGCCCGTATCACCTTGAACAAGAACGCCATCCCCTACGACCCGCAGCCGCCGATGACGGCGTCGGGCATCCGGGTCGGCACGCCCGCGGTCACCACACAGGGCATGACCGCGACCGACATGAAGGACATCGCCTCCCTGATCGGGCGTGCGGTGCGCGACACCGACGGCTCGGCTGTCGAGGAGGTCGGCGAGGCCGTGGCCGCCCTGGTGGCCCGCCATCCCGCCTACGCCCGGCAGGGCTGAGCGAGGCGGTCCGGGCGCGTGCGCGAGTACCTCCTCACCGCGGTCGTGGCCGCCGCCGTCACCTACCTGCTGACGCCCGTGGCCAGGCGGATCGCGCTCCGTTGGGGTGCCATGACCCCCGTACGCGACCGGGACGTGCACGCGATCCCCACGCCACGACTCGGCGGGCTCGCGATGATGGGAGGGTTCGGCGCTGCACTTCTCGTCGCCAACAGCCTGCCGTTCCTCGGTCCCCGGCTGGTCGGGAGCGACGTCGTCGCGGTGCTGAGCGGCGCCGTCCTGGTCTGCCTGCTCGGCGTCGCCGACGACAAGTGGGAGCTCGACGCGATCACCAAGCTCGCGGGCCAGGTGCTCGCCGCAGGGGTCATGGTGCTGCAGGGCGTCCAGATGCTCTTCCTGCCTGTTGGAGGGCTGGCCACGTCCACCGACGGTGTTCCGGGCGCGGTTGCGCTCGGGCCGCCCGAAGGCTCCGTCCTCACCGTGCTGCTCATCGTGGTGACGATCAACGCGGTCAACTTCGTCGACGGTCTGGACGGTCTCGCCGCCGGCATCGTCGGCATCGCCGCGGCTGCGTTCTTCGTGTTCTCCTACCTGCTGACCGTCGATGAAGGCCTGCAGCGGGCCACCACCTCCGGCATCGTGGCTGCGGCGCTGATCGGGGTGTGCGCCGGTTTCCTGCCCCACAACTTCAGCCCAGCCAGGGTCTTCATGGGTGACTCCGGGTCCATGCTCATCGGGCTGCTCCTGGCCACCACGACGATCACGCTCACCGGGTCGGTCAACCCCAACGACATCGGGACCGACATCACCCCAGCACTCGTCCCGCTGTTGCTGCCGATCGCCGTCATGGTCCTGCCCTTCCTCGACGTCGTTCTCGCGATCCTGCGGCGTACGCTCGCCGGCCGCTCGCCGTTCGCACCCGACAAGCAGCATCTCCACCACCGCCTTCTCGAGCGAGGGCACTCCCACGCCCGAGCGGTTCTGGTCATGTACCTCTGGTCCGCAGTACTCGCATTCGGGGCTACCGCAGTCGCGTTCCTCGACACGAGGACCCTCCTCGCCAGCGTCGCCGGTGCCGGTGCGGTGGCCCTGGTACTGACCATGAACCTCCCCAGACTGCGTCGACAGGAGGGGGAGTTCACCGCGCTGGGACGACGTCGAGTCCGATGACTGGACGACCGGCCGTGGCGGAGCGGGCGCTACTCACCAGCGCGGTGGCCATGACCGGTCTCGTCGGCCTGTCGTGCGTGGGGTTAGCGGTGCTGGCCCGCGGGAGAGGGGGCCTGCTCGGCGCGCTGCTCGGCGTGGCCCTGGTGCTCGCCTTCCTCCTGCTCGGGCAGCTGCCGGTCTCCCAGGTGGCCCGGGGTCGCCGCAAGACCGGGACGGGACTCTTGGTCTTGCTCTACCTCGCTCGGGTGGTGCTGTTGGTCGCCGCGTACATCCTCATCACCTCCACACCCGAGGGAGTGCTCGACCGCGGGTCGCTGGGACTGACGGTCATCGCCTCTGCCATCGGCTGGACGGGGGGGACGGTCTGGGCCGCGCTGCGCTGGCATCCGATGCTCGTCGAGCCCGAGGCGGCGAAGGATGAACCGGTGCCGCGCCGCTGGTAGGGTCCTGCCGCCATGGCGGAAGATCCCGTGGCGGGTGATCCGGTGCGGCAAGACGGGAAGAACCCCGTCGTCCGCGAGGTCGACGCTTGGGCGGTCATCAGTTACCTGCTCGGCGGCGTCATTCTCTACGGGGGTCTGGGATGGCTACTGGACCAGTGGCTGGGCACCCGAGGCTTCGTCGGAGCGGGCATTGTGCTGGGGGCAGCCGCAGGAATCACGCTGGTCTGGCTCCGGTACAGTAAACGCTGATCCCGCAGCACTCTTGATTACCGATGCGCCGCGCCGGAATTGGAGACGCTTTGCACCTGGTCAACGTCGCCCAGGCGGCTGAGGGGGAGGAGTTCCACGCCCCGGGGCCGGGGGACTTCGAGTTCCCTCCCCTCTTCGGCGAGGGCACGTTCTTCACCAAGCCGATGCTCGTCATCGTGCTGGGAAGCCTGCTGATCGCCGGTCTGTTCTACCTCGCCTCGCGCCGCGCTTCCCTGGTCCCCGCCAAGATGCAGTTCGTCGGCGAAAGCGTCTACGGATTCGTGCGCAACGGCATCGTCGGCGACACCATCGGGCACGACGGTCGCAAGTTCGTGCCGTACCTGACCACCCTGTTCTGCTTCATCGCCGTGCTCAACCTCAGCGGGATCATCCCGGTGCTGCAGCTGCCGGCGACGTCGAAGATCGCCATCCCGTTGTTCCTGGCCCTGATCTCCTGGGTCGTCTTCAACTACGTCGGTATCCGCCGCCACGGCTTCCTCGGCTACTTCAAGAACATGATGTTCCCCCCGGGTCTGCCCAAGCCGATCTACCTGCTGCTCGCACCGCTGGAGCTGTTCTCCACCGTCATCATCCGGCCGATCACCCTCACCCTCCGTCTCACGCTCAACATGTTCGCCGGCCACCTGGTCCTGCTGCTGACGGTCCTCGGCGGGGAGTACCTCCTCGTCGAAAAGGGGGGGCTGCTTGCCGTGGCAAGCGTCATCCCCTTCGCCTTCTCGATCATCCTCACCTTCTTCGAGGCGTTCGTGCAGGTGCTTCAGGCCTACGTCTTCGTCCTGCTCACCGCCCTCTACATCGCGGGGGCGCTGGCCGAGGAGCACTGACCCACAGCATCGACAGCATCGAGTAGCACCGACCAGCACCGACCAGCACCGACCCAGCACGCGCTCACCACTTCAGGAACCGAGAAAGGGACACACAGTGGACGGCACCATCAACGGCAGCCTCAACATGATCGGCTACGGCCTCGCGGCCATCGGCCCCGGCGTGGGCATCGGGCTGATCTTCGCTGCCTACATCAACGGTGTGGCCCGCCAACCCGAGGCGCGCGGTGTCCTCCAGGGCATCGCGATCCTCGGCTTCGCCCTCGCGGAGGCGCTGGCCATCATCGGTATCGGTCTCGCCTTCGTACTCAGCTGACGATGACCCACCAAATCGCAGCGTTGCTGGCGGTCGAGGAGGAGCCCAACCCTCTGCTGCCGCACATGTCCGAGCTGATCGTCGGCGCGATCGCGTTCGCGCTCCTGCTGTTCTTTCTGCAGCGCATGGTGTTCCCAGTCTTCGAGAAGACTTTCGCCGAGCGCAGGGACGCCATAGAAGGCGGCATGGAGCGTGCCAAGGAGGCGGAGGAGGAGGCGAAGCAGACGCTTGCGCAGTACCGCGAGCAGCTGGCCGAAGCCCGCCACGAGGCCGCCCGGCTGCGTGAGGACGCCCGCGAGCAGGGAGCCCAGATCATCGCCGAGATGCGCGAGCAGGCCCAGGCCGAGTCCCGTCGCATCACCGATCAGGCCCATCAGCAGATCGAGGCAGACCGGGTGCGGGCGCTGACCCAGCTCCGGGGGGAAGTCGGCACACTCGCCACTGACCTCGCCGGTCGGATCGTGGGGGAGTCGCTCGAGGACGAGGCCCGCCAGCGGCGGGTCGTCGACCGCTTCCTCGACGAGCTCGAGTCCCGCGCCGACTCGGACGCGACACCCGTGCCCGACGGCTCGGCGGCCACCCGAACATGAGCGCCACCGCCTCGCTGCAGGGGGTCAGCCGGGAATCGCTGGCTGCGGCCCGCGAGACGCTGGGAACCCTCCTCCGCTCGGGCGACACCGACCTTGGGATTCTGAGTGACGAGCTGTTCGTTCTTACGTCTCTGCTCGACCGCGAACGGGGGCTGCGTCGCGCGCTGACCGACCCCTCGCGCAACGGGGACGACCGGGCCGGCCTGGCCCGCGAGGTGCTCGGCGACCGAGCAGGTGGCGCGGCGCTCGACGTCCTCGTCTGGGCCGTGCGAGCCCGCTGGTCGGCTCCACGCGACCTTGCCGACGCGCTCGAGCTGCTCGCCGTCGAGGCCCAGGTGGCAAGGGCTGAGCAAGCGGGGCGCCTGGACAGTGTCGAGGACGAGCTGTTCCGTACCGCCCGCATCGTCGCAGGATCCCCTCAGCTTCGCGTCGCCCTGTCCGACCTGTCCGCCCCAGCGGCCAACCGAGCGGCCCTCATCGAGGACCTGCTCGACGGCAGGACGACCGAGGAGACCCGCCGGCTGGTGCGGCAGGCGGTTACCTCCCCGCGAGGTCGCACCTTCGACCGCACGCTGACCGAATACGGTGAGGTGGCCGCCGACCGCCGCAGCCGGCTGGTGGCCACGGTGACGGCGTCGGTCCCACTCACCGAGGAGCAGCGCAGCAGGCTCGCCGCCGTGCTCGCCAGGACCTATGGCCATGACGTGCACCTCAACATCGAGGTCGACCCGGACGTCGTCGGCGGCATCCGGGTGGCCATCGGTGACGAGGTCATCGACGGCTCGGTCGTGAGCCGCCTCGACGACGCGAGGCGCCGGCTCGCCGGCTGACCGACGTACGACACAGGATCTGCCACCTACAGTGCCCACAGTGACCCCGAAGTGACCACAGAGAGCAGGGAACGCGACATGGCCGAGCTGACCATCCGGCCGGAGGAGATCCGGGCCGCACTCGAGCGCTTTGTGGCGTCCTACGAGCCGGAGGCCGCCGGGCGCGAGGAGGTCGGTCACGTCACGGAGGCCGGCGACGGCATCGCGCGCATCGAGGGCCTCCCGTCGACGATGACCAACGAGCTGCTGAAGTTCCAGGACGGCACGCTGGGTCTGGCACTGAACCTCGACGTGCGCGAGATCGGCGCCGTCATCCTCGGCGAGTTCCGAGGGATCGAGGAGGGGCAGACCGTCCAGCGGACCGGGGAGATCCTCTCGGTGCCCGTCGGTGACGGCTTCCTCGGCCGGGTCGTGGACCCGCTGGGCAACCCGCTGGACGGCAAGGGGGAGATCGAGTCCACGGTCCGCCGCGCACTGGAGACCCAGGCGCCCTCGGTCGTGCAGCGCCAGGGGGTCAAGGAGCCGTTGCAGACCGGCATCAAGGCCATCGACGCCATGACCGCGATCGGACGCGGACAACGCCAGCTCATCATCGGTGACCGCCAGACCGGCAAGACCGCGGTAGCGCTCGACGCGATCATCAACCAGAAGGACAACTGGGCGTCCGGTGACGTCGCCCGTCAGGTCAAGTGCATCTACGTCGCCATCGGTCAGAAGGGGTCGACGATCGCGGGCATCCGTTCGGCTCTGGAGGAGAACGGCGCCCTGGAGTACACCACCATCGTGGCCGCACCGGCGTCGGACCCGGCTGGATTCAAGTACCTGGCCCCTTACACCGGCTCGGCCATCGGCCAGCACTGGATGTACGACGGCCAGCACGTCCTCATCATCTTCGACGACCTGTCCAAGCAGGCCGACGCTTACCGGGCCGTCTCGCTCCTCCTACGCCGCCCCCCGGGCCGCGAGGCCTACCCGGGTGACGTGTTCTACCTGCACTCCCGGTTGCTCGAGCGCTGCGCCAAGCTCTCCGACGACATGGGCGGGGGATCCATGACCGGACTCCCCATCATCGAGACCAAGGGCAACGACGTCTCGGCGTTCATCCCGACGAACTGCATCTCCATCACCGACGGCCAGTGCTTCCTGGAGACCGACCTGTTCAACTCCGGTGTGCGGCCGGCCATCAACGTGGGCATCTCGGTGTCCCGAGTCGGTGGCTCGGCGCAGGTCAAGGGGATGAAGAAGGTCGCGGGCCGGCTGCGCCTCGACCTCGCGCAGTACCGCGAGCTGGAGGCGTTCGCCGCCTTCGGGTCCGACCTCGACGCAGCCTCGAAGTCCCAGCTCGCGCGGGGTTCTCGCCTGGTGGAGCTGCTCAAGCAGGGCCAGTACTCCCCGTTCTCGGTCGAGGACGAGATCGTCTCCATCTGGTCAGGCACGACCGGCAAGCTCGACGACGTCCCGGTCGAGGACATCCGCCGGTTCGAGAGCGAGCTGCTGGACTTCCTCCGCCGTGAGCACACCAGCCTCATCGAGGGCATCGCCGAGACCAAGGACCTCCCTGACGACACGGTGACCGCCCTCGAGGACGCCGTCACCTCGTTCAAGAAGCAGTTCGAGACCTCCTCCGGCGAGCTGCTGATCAACGACGAGCCGGTCGAGCACATGGCAGAGGACGAGGTCGAGCAGGAGACCATCAAGAAGCACGTCCGCAAGCCGGCGGCGAAGAAGTAGCCCATGGGTTCCGAGCTGCGGGTCTACCGCCGACGCATCAGGTCGGTCAACGCGACCAAGAAGATCACCAAGGCGATGGAGCTCATCGCCGCCTCGCGCATCGTCAAGGCACAGCAACGGGTTGCTGACTCCACCCCGTACGCCGAGGCGATCACGCGTGCCGTGTCGGCGGTGGCCAGCTTCTCCAACGTGGACCATCCGTTGACCGGTTCGGTGCCGGCCACCGAGGCGGGTGATGAAGAGGGACCGCCGCGTGCTGCCCTGCTGCTGCTCACCAGCGACCGTGGCCTGGCCGGTGCCTACTCCTCCAACGCCATCAAGGAGGGGGAGCGGCTCTCGGGTCTGCTCCGCGATCACAACAAGCATGTCGTGCCCTTCGTGGTCGGGCGAAAGGGAGTGGGCTTCTACCGCTTCCGCAGCCGGGAGATGGCGGGGGAGTGGACCGGCTTCTCCGAAAGCCCCAGCTACAGCGACGCCAAGGAGGTGGCCGACGCGGTGATCGAGGCGTTCCTCACCCCCAACTCCGAGGGGGGCGTCGACGAGATCCACATCGTCTACACCCAGTTCGTCAGCATGGTCAGCCAGAGGACAGTGACCCGCCGCCTTCTGCCCCTGGAGATCGAAGAGACCGATGAGGAGCCCGAAGGCGGCGCCTTCCCGCTGTACGAGTTCGAGCCGTCGGCCGAGGCGGTTCTCGATGCCCTGCTGCCGCGCTACATCGAGAGCCGGGTCTACAACGCCCTCCTGCAGGCCGCGGCGTCTGAGCTAGCGGCACGTCGGCGGGCGATGAAGTCCGCGACGGACAACGCCACGGAGCTCATCAAGGACTACACACGCAAGGCGAACGCGGCCCGCCAGGCCGAGATCACCCAAGAGATCAGCGAGATCGTCGGTGGCGCGGAAGCGCTCGCCAGCGCAACAGCCGGGAGTGAGTGAGAGATGACTGCTGTAGCCGAGAACACAGAGACAAGCACCGACGCCCCACAGTCGGCCGGCCGGGTCGCCCGAGTCATCGGGCCGGTGGTCGACGTCGAGTTCAGTGTCGAGGCCATGCCGGAGATCTACAACGCCCTCAAGGTCGACGTGACGCTGGGCGGTGACACCAAGACGCTGACCCTCGAGGTGGCCCAGCACCTCGGGGACGCCCTTGTACGCGCAATCTCCATGCAGCCGACGGATGGCCTGGTCCGTGGCGCCGAGGTGACCGACACCGGTGGGCCGATCACCGTGCCCGTCGGAGACGTGACCAAGGGCCACGTGTTCAACACCCTCGGCGAGCCGCTGGACGTCGAGGAGTCCGAGCTCGACATCAAGGAGAGGTGGGAGATCCACCGCACGCCGCCGGCGTTCGACCAGCTCGAGTCGAAGACCGAGATGTTCGAGACCGGCATCAAGGTGATCGACCTCCTGACCCCCTACGTCCTGGGCGGCAAGATCGGTCTCTTCGGTGGTGCCGGTGTCGGCAAGACCGTCCTGATCCAGGAGATGATCTACCGCGTAGCCGAGAACTTCGGCGGTGTGTCGGTCTTCGCCGGGGTCGGCGAGCGAACCCGTGAGGGCAACGACCTGATCACTGAGATGACGGAGACCGGCGTCATCGACAAGACCGCGCTGGTCTTCGGCCAGATGGACGAGCCGCCTGGCACCCGGCTGCGGGTCGCGCTGGCGGCGCTGACCATGGCGGAGTACTTCCGCGACGTGCAGAAGCAGGACGTGCTGCTGTTCATCGACAACATCTTCCGGTTCACCCAGGCCGGGTCCGAGGTCTCCACCCTCCTGGGTCGGATGCCCTCAGCCGTGGGCTACCAGCCGACGCTGGCCGACGAGATGGGGCTGCTGCAGGAACGGATCACCTCGACCCGCGGACACTCCATCACCTCCATGCAGGCGATCTACGTGCCCGCCGACGACATCACCGACCCCGCCCCGCACACGACGTTCGCCCACCTCGATGCCACCACCGTTCTGTCGCGACCGATCTCCGAGCTGGGCATCTACCCGGCTGTGGACCCCTTGGACTCCACCTCGCGCATCCTCGACCCGCGCTACATCGCCGAGGACCACTACCGGGTGGCGGCCCGCGTGAAGGAGATCCTGCAGCGCTACAAAGACCTGCAGGACATCATCGCGATCCTCGGGATCGACGAGCTGTCCGAGGAGGACAAGATCCTCGTCAACCGGGCCCGCCGCATCCAGCGTTTCCTCTCCCAGAACACATTCGTGGCCAGGGCCTTCACCGGTCTCGAGGGCTCGTTTGTCCCGATCGACGAGACGATCGACGCGTTCAAGAAGCTCACCGAGGGCGAGTACGACCACGTCCCGGAAC
>JACCUZ010000204.1 GCA_013698395.1 Sporichthyaceae bacterium | reverse complement strand
CTGCACCTCGATGCCACAAAGCCGTACTGGATCACGGGCAAGCGTGCGGCGGCTGTGCTCGGCGTGAACGAAGCGAGGCTACGAGTGCTCGCCGCTAAGGGCTTCGTACCGTTCGCGACGCACTTGGACGGGACACGGCTGTACCGGCGTGAGCAGCTCGAACTGGTGGCACAGGGACGCGCCGCTCGATGGCCCGGAAATGCGGCAAGGTGGGTGGGACCCCGACACGCGGTGTAGGAGGCGGCGACGCGGGGACCAGGTGCGGCGCGCCTGGACCGATCAGCCTTTAGCGTTGACTGGGCCGCGTGAGCGGCAGTACCGTCGAAGGGTGGTGACCGCATCCCAGCGAACCGCCCGCCTTGCTCTCACCGTCGGCACATCGCTGGCGGCGTGCCTGGTCCCCGCACTGGCGGGTGCCGCGGAGCTCCGCACCGACGACGGTGTGGGCGACGTGTGGGCGGAGGTCTACGACGACACCGGAACGTTCGAGGGGTGGGTCAAGGCGGGGACGGTTGTCAACGGCGACGTGATCTCGACCAAGGCCCGACACGCGTCCAGGCGCATCGTTTTCACCACGCGGTACGCGTTGTTGGTGCGCGGCGCAGGAGAGAATCGGTTCAAGACCCAGCAGCAGATGCGCTTCCCCGACGGCTCCACCGCCGCCGTCGTGGTCGACACCTCCAACGGGTGGACCGGCGCTTCCTACGTTTACGATGCCGACACCGGCAACGGCATCCCTTGCGCGGGTGTGCGGCACGAGATCGACTACGACGCCGACACCGTGCGGGTGTCGTTCCCCCGCGCCTGCGTGGACCGGCCGCGCTGGCTGCGCTACGTCGGGCTCGCCTATGCGTGGAGTGGCTCCGACACCGAGACGGGCGACGACGACCACAACTACCTCGACAACGCGCTCAACGCGGGCCACAAGCAAGGCACGGGAAACAGCAATACCTCACCCAGGATCTACGCGGGCTGACGCCCCGTCAGCAGCATCCCGCTGCTATCGAGGATTGGCAGGCATCGGGGCGTCTATCGGCTGACCGCTACCAGCACCGCACACTGTCCCGCGCCGGGCGTCGAATCCCCATTGCGATGACATGACTCGCCGACGCCTAGGCGGGAGGCTTGAGCGGTTCGACCCAACCGGCGGCGGTCCACTCCTCGGCGACCTCGACGGGCACCTTGACGACCTCCCGCCCGCGCACCACCCCGTGCGTCGTCGAGCGTCCTGCCCGTGCTCGGCCGAGATGACCTTCCCCAGTTTTCGGTCGCTACAGCACTTAGGTTTCATACGGTGCCCACACCCACGCCTGGGGCCGCAGCGCGCACCAGTGGCACACGTCCCGGCCATCGGTGCGGAACGCATACTCGTTCCGGTCGTAGGGGTCACTCTCGTTCACAAGACGATGGCTCTCCGTTCCGAGGTGCGGCGACCTCGGTGGGCACGATGCCACGCGGCCCGGTCGAAGGCGACGATGCCGGCGACGGCGGCGTCGATCATGCGCGGTGAGGTGCGGCGGTCCTTCGTCCAGGTCGCCGTGGGTGGTGCGTGGTTCCTTGATCGCGGATGCTCGGCGGGCACGGCAACCGTCGTCGTTCGCCGGGCAGTGGCGGCAAGGTCCACGGTCAATCTGGGGTGGTGTCGCCGTCGTCACGAGAGGCCACGTCCTTGCAGGCCGTTTCGCTTGTTACGGCTGTTACGAGGCTATGTCAGGGCGTAAACGGTCGGCCCTGTTCACGGCGTCCGTGGTCAGGGCCAGCTCAGGTCAGGGCGACGACGGGACACTCAGGGGACGCCGGTGATGGTGTCACCTTCTGCGGGCGTGTAGTCGGTGGCGGTGTCGGTACCCTTGCCGCCGATGAACCTGTCGGCGTGCGTCCCGCCGGTCAGGGTGTCGGGGCCGTTGCGGCCATTGACGGTGTCTGGTCCCTCGCCGCCGCGCAGGTCGTCGGAGTTGGCGCCGCCGAGCAGTCCGTCCCCGCCCACTCCGCCGAAGGCGGTGTCGTTGCCGCCCAGGGTGCACACC
>JACCUZ010000174.1 GCA_013698395.1 Sporichthyaceae bacterium | reverse complement strand
GTCGGACGCCGACCGGTCCAGCCCGCCGAGGTGTGGTCGGACGAGCAAGACTGCACCCAGCAGCAGTGGAAGCACACCCAGGAACACCCAGCGCCATGACACGTGGTCAGCGAGCAGTCCCGCCACCGGCGGACCGATCAGGGACGGCAGGATCCAGCCGCTGGAGATCGCGGAGAAGACCCGCGGCCGAAGCTCGGTGGGAAAGGCGCGGCCCACCACCACGTACAAAGCCACGATGTTCAGTCCCGCGCCGAAGCCCTGCACAGCGCGCGCCACGACAAGCAGCGCCATGGTCGGCGCGACACCGGCCAGCAGCAGCCCGACGGCGAAGACGCCGGCCGCTGCGATGAAGGGCCGCACAGGTCCGCTCCGGTCGGACACCTCACCGGCCACGACCATGCCGAGCAGACTGGTGGTGAGGAACACCGAGAACGCGAGCCCGTACGCGCGCAGACCGTCCAGCTCACGGGCTGCGACAGGCATCGCGGTCGCGACGGCGATGGCCTCGAACGCGATAGCCACGACGACGCCGACGACGCCCACGACGAGCCCCCTGTAGCGGGGCGCGAACAGCCGCAGGTCCTCGGCGGAGCCGGATGGGTGGCGCACGGTTCCGTCCAGTGTCAGGTCGACTCGAGCAGGACATCGACGGCCGCGCCGTTGCGCGACCGCCCGGTGGGGGTCTACATGTGAGACATGACGAGTCTCTCGGACGTCAGCCTTCCCTCGCGCGTCGCGCCCGATGGAGAAGCGATCGGCCTCGACGAGCTCGGCCTGGCCGCTCGTAACCACGGCATGCCGCTGGAGCTCATGCGCCATGACGTGACACCGCTCGGCGCGCACTACCTGCTCACCCACTACGACGTGCCGTACGCCGACCCCCGCACCTGGCGACTGGACGTCGACGGACGGGTGAACCGGCCGCTGTCACTGTCGCTGGCGGACCTGCGGTCACGTCCGGAGGTCAGCCGGACGGTGACGATGGAGTGCGCCGGCAACGGGCGGGCCCGGCTGCTGCCCCGCCCCGTGAGCCAGCCGTGGCTGCACGAGGCCGTCGGCACGATGACCTGGACGGGCACGTCCCTGGCGTCGCTGCTCGCGGAAGCAGGTCTCGCCGACGACGCGGTCGACGTCGTGTTCACCGGCGCTGACCATGGGGTTGAGAGAGGGGTCGAGCAGGACTACGCCCGGTCGCTCACCGTGGCCGACGCCATGAACGAGGACGTCCTGCTCGTGTGGGGCTGCAACGGCGTCGACCTCCCGCCGCAGCACGGCTTCCCGCTGCGGCTGCTCGTGCCGGGGTGGTACGGAATGGCGTCCGTGAAGTGGCTGCGCCGCATCGAGGTGGTCGCGCAGACCTTCGACGGCCCGCAGATGCTCGCCTACCGGCTCCGTCAGGATCCGCTCGAGGAGGGCATTCCCCTGACCCGAATCCTGCCGCGCGCCCTGGTCGTACCCCCCGGCTTCCCGGACTTCCTGTCGCGCCGGCGGGTCCTCCGGCCGGGACCGCAGGTGCTGGAGGGCCGGGCCTGGTCGGGCTGGGCACCCGTCACCCGGGTCGACGTGACAATCGACGACGGGCAGTCGTGGCGACCGGCCGAGCTCGGCCCGGACGTGGACCGGTGGGCCTGGCGACGGTGGACGATGCCGTGGGTGGTCGACGAGCCAGGCCAGTACGTCGTACAGGCCCGTGCAACAGACGCCTCCGGTCGGACCCAATCGACGGACCCACTGTGGAACCGTGGTGGCTTCGCCAACAGCGCGCCGCAGCGGGTGGAGGTCACGGTGCTCGCCGAGGGCTAGGGCCGCTGACTCAGGTCCCGCTGTCGTCGTCGCCGTCGCCACCGGGAGGGATCATCCCGAAGATCTCCTTGCACGTCGGGCAGACCGGGAACCGCTGCGGGTCCCGCCCGGGCACCCACACTTTCCCGCAGAGGGCGACCACCGCGTCGCCCGAGAGCGCCGACTCGAGGATCTTCTCCTTCCGTACGTAGTGCGCGAAGCGGTCATGGTCGCCGTCACCGTGGGACGTGCGCGGTGTGGTCTCGACCTCGGCCTCGAGCAGCGTGCTCGTGCCACCACCGAGTCCCGGCTCGTCGACACCGGGCACCTCTCCTGGCTGCGTCATGGCCCCGAGTGTAGGCAAGGCGTGTAGGCAAGGCGGGACGGCTACAGTCGGGCCTCGTGAGCGACGCCTTCGACGACGTCCTCAAGGCCAACGCCGAGTACGCCCGGCGGTTCGCCTTGGGGGGGCTCGTTCCTAAGGCCGGCAAGGGACTCGCGGTCGTGACGTGCATGGACTCCCGGATCGAGCCGCTCGCGATGCTGGGATTGCAGCCGGGGGACGCCAAGATCCTCCGGAATGCGGGTGCCCGGGTTTCCGACGACGTGCTGCGCACCCTCGTTCTCGCCGTTCACCTGCTCGGGGGCATCGGGTGCTCGTCGTGCCGCACACGGGCTGCCGCATGGCCCAGTCGTCCGACGACGACATCCACGAGCTGATCGCGAGCAGCGCCGGCATCGACACCCGCAGCCTGGAGTTCCGCACCACGCCGGACCAGATCGCCTCGCTAACCGACGACCTCACCCGCATCAAGGCGCACCCGATGCTGCCCGGCGACCTCGCCGTGGCAGGCGCGATGTACGACGTGGAGACGGGCGTGCTCACCCGCGTCGCCTGACCGGCCGACCTCGGACAAATCAGTTGAGCGAGGGGTCGGCGGGATAGGTCGAGACCATCGCGAGATCGCCACCCTGCCGGCGCAGGACGGCCCGCCAGAGCCGATCGGGCTGGGTGGAGAACGCGTCGGCGTAGCCACCCCCCGGGTCCGGAGCGACGACATACCAGGCACCGTCACGCAGCTCGTCCTCGAGCTGTCCGGCTGACCATCCGGCGTATCCGGCGAAGATGCGCAGCCGGCTCAGGACAGGCGCCATCTCCTGGGGCTCCGCGTCGAGGTCGACCAGGCCGAGCCGACCGACGACTCGGCGCCACCCGGGAGGCTCGGCGCCGCCGTCGACGCCGGTCGCGACTGCCAGTCCGAGTGCGGAGTCCAGTGCCACCGGCCCACCTT
>JACCUZ010000163.1 GCA_013698395.1 Sporichthyaceae bacterium | reverse complement strand
CCCAAGGGCACCGACCTGTCGGTGCACCCCCCCGAGGAGCTCGCCCGGGTCGCCGCTCAACTCAACGGACGCCCCCGCAAGACCCTCAACTGGCGCACCCCCGCCGAGGCTCTCAACGCACTACTGTCAGCAGCCGCGTGAATCACTCGTGTTGCGACGACCGACTGAATCCGCCCGGGCACCCGCCTGCTTTACGTGGTCAACTCCGCGTGGCCGGCGCGGCCGGCGGGGGCGGCGGGCCCGGGGCCGGGGGTGGGCGCGGTTTCCTCGGTCAGGGTCGAGAACAGTGACCGCAGCCGGCGCACCTGCTCGGGGGTCAGCCGGTCGAACATGACTTCTCGTACCGCCGCCACGTGGCCAGGCGCAGCGCGGCGCAGGGCCTCGAAACCGCGATCGGTCAGCACTGCGAGCGCGCCCCGGCGGTCGGTCGGGTGCCGCTCCCGGCGTACCCAGCCGTTCTCCTCAAGCCGGGCGACCGCGTGCGAGAGTCGGCTGGGTGACGACAGGGTGATCCGGGCCAGGTCGCTCATCCGCAGGGTGCGTTCCGGAGCCTCGGACAGCATGGCCAGCACCTGGTAGTAGGCGTGCGGCATCCCCGAGTCGCGCTGCAGCTGGCGGTCCAGGTGGTCGTCCAGGCGGGCGACGAACGTCAGGAAGGCCCGCCAGGCCTGCTGTTCCTCGCCATTGAGCCATCGGGGGGGCATGTCGGACAGGATAGCGGAATGATTGAACACTCAACAGAGTTGCGATAGACTCTGCTTGAGCATTCAACCATCTGAGGAGTCCTCATGCCGGTCCGTCGTCTCAACCACGCCGTGCTGTTCGTCCGCGACCTCGAGCGCAGCGTCGGCTTCTACCGCGAGGTCCTCGGCTTCGCCCCCATCGAGGGCATGGCCGAGCTCACCGGCGCGGCCTTCCTCCGGGCGCCGAGCTCCTCCAACGACCACGACCTCGGCCTGTTCCAGATCGGGGCGCAAGCGGGGCCCTCAGGCGCGGGGCGCTCCACGGTCGGTCTGTACCACCTCGCGTGGGAGGTCGAGACGCTTGCCGACCTCGTCGAGGTGCAGCAGCGACTCCAGCAGCGGGGCGCGCTGGCCGGTGCTACCGACCACTCCACCACCAAGGCGCTCTACGGCAAGGACCCTGACGGCATCGAGTTCGAGGTGAGCTGGCTGGTCCCCGCCGACCGACTGACACCCGAGATCCTGGCCGCACGCGACAAGCTCCTCCCGCTGGACCTCCCGCGCGAGATCGAGCGCTTCGGCGCCGACACGGTCGGCGGTCTGGGCATCTCGGTCCCGGCGCACGTCTGAAGAAAACCGCGAGTCGCACTCAACCTTTCGCCGAGCTGGGCGTCTTCCTGGTGTGACCCATCGGGCCGTGCTGGTCGGCGAGGATGACGCCGTGGCGGCCGGCGCGGACTCCTCGGACGCGGAGTCCACGTACCGCGAGATCTTCCACGGTCATTTTTCGGCGATGGTCCGGCTCGCCGCGATGCTCGGGGCCGACGACCCGGAGGACGTGGCGCAGGAGGCGTTCGTCCGGCTGCACGGGCGCAGCCGCACGCTGCGCGACCCGCACGCCTCGATCGGATACCTGCGGACGACGGTGGTCAACCTCACCCGGTCGCGGCTGCGACACCTTGCCGTCGTGCGCCGCCAGCGTCCCGACGGCGCATCGGACGTGGCGTCGCCCGAGCACGAGGTCGTACGCCGGGAGCGCGCAGGTGAGCTCACGGCCGCCATGGCACACCTGTCCAGCCGGCACCGAGAGGCTCTGGTGCTGCGTTACTGGCTCGACCTCACCGAGGCCGAGATGGCCGACGCGATGGGCATCAGTCGAGGCACCGTGAAATCTCACGTGTCCCGGGCGCTCGACGCTCTCAGCGGACTGCTGGAGGAGACCTGATGAGTAGCGCCAGGCTGGACAGGCTCGAGCGCGACCTGCGCGCCGCGCGTACCTCGTACGACCGGGTCACGGCCTCCGCCGACGCTTGGCAGCAGAACCAGCGCAGGCTCGCGGCGACCCGAGGGCGTCGCAACCGGTGGTGGCTCGGCACGGCGGCCGCGCTCGTGGCCGTTGCCCTTGTCGGCGGTGCAGCCACGCTGTCCGGACGCGGACCCGCCTCTGGACCGCCGGCGGGCGGTGGAGACGATCCGTTCTCGACCCAATACCTGCTCGGCGAGCCGGTCGAGCTCGAGCGGGTCACCATCGACGGCGAGCCGACGGTGCACGAGGCAGCCCTGTCGGACATGACGGGGCAGGGGCCAAACCTGTGTGACCGATTTGTCAGCGCGTCCAGCGAGGCGGGCGGCTGCACGACCCGCGAGAGTACGGCCGACGACCCGAAGGTCGCGTTCGACTGGCTGTCGGGCACCGAGGGCGGCGGTGACATCCGGGGCGTGCTGGCGGGAGTCGACAGCCGGGCGGCGGCGGTGCGGATCTGGATGAGCAACGGGAACGCGACAGCGGCGCGGCTCCACCCCGGCGGCTGGGACGGCACGAGGCTCTTCGCTCTCACGGTGCCTGCCTCTGGTCCGCGCCCGCAGCGACTGGTGGCCACCGGCCGCGACGGCAACGTCCTGCAGGCCGTCGACCTGCCCGCCCGCTTCGGCGACCAGTGGCTCGCGCCCAGCTCCGCCTGCGCGGGGAACCGCGTCGCTGAAAGGGTCCCGGACGGCGACGTGTTGCCCAACGCCTACATCGCGCTCGGCACCAGTGACGCACGCATCAGCATCCGCGCCGCTGCCGACGACACCACCAATGCATGCCTCGAGTTGCGGCCGACGGCCGTGGCCGGCGCGTACGTCGCAGGATCGCTGGCGGTCATTGTGCTCGCCCCGGAGGTCGAGCGGGTCGAGATCACCGACGGCGGCACGGTCCTACGCGAATTGGTGCCGACCCGAGTCACCGGGTCACCCTGGGCGCTGGTCGAGGACATCGACAAGAGGCGGTCTCCCGACGCCGAGATCGTCGCCTACGACCGTCACGGGCTGGAGCTCGACCGGGAGTTCATGCGGCAGCGGCCGAGCCCGTGAGGGCGGCCGGGGCCTCTTGAGCACGTCCGCTGATCCCGGGACACAACCGGGGCTGCTGTGACTCCAGAGCACCGGTCGCCGCATCTCCGGTCACTCCAACACCAGTTGTGTCCCGGGGTCAGCCGAAACCGGGTGAGCTCGTGCCAGGCCGGGTGGCAGGGTCAGGCGCCCAGCCAGGCGCGCATCGTCTGCTCGCACTCGAGGATCCGGGCGATGTCGCAGTACTCCTCCCGCTGGTGCGCGACGGAGGGGTCACCCGGTCCGTAGTTCACCGCTGGTACGCCGAGAGCTGAGAACCGAGCCACGTCGGTCCACCCGAACTTGGGCTGCGGGTCACGCCCCACCATGGCGACGAAGGCCGCCGCAGCCGGATGGGCCAGGCCGGGCAACGCCCCCGGCGCCGAGTCCGACACGGTGACCTCGAAGCCGGCCAGCACCCGGCGTACGACATCGGCCGCCTCGTCCTCCGTCTTCGACGGCGCGAAGCGGTAGTTCACGGTGACAACGCACTCGTCAGGAATCACGTTGCCCGCGACCCCACCGCTGATGCCGACCGCGTTGAGCCCCTCGCGATAGATGAGCCCGTCGATCTCCACCGTGTCCGGGACAAAGGCCGCCAGCCGTTGCAGCACCTCTCCGGCCGCGTGCACCGCGTTGCTGCCCCGCCATGACCGGGCCGAGTGGGCGCGGTGCCCCCTCAGCACGACGTCGGCCCGCAGGGAGCCCTGGCAGCCGCCCTCAACCGTGGCGTTGGTCGGCTCCATCAGGACGGCGAAGTCACCCGCCAACCACGACGGGTGCCCGTGCGCGATCCGGCCCAGGCCGTTCTTCTCCGCCTCTACCTCCTCGTGGTCGTAGAAGACGTAGGTGACGTCCCGGTTCGGGGAGGGCACCCAGGCGGCGAGCCGCAGGGCAACGGCGACCCCGCTCTTCATGTCCGTCGTGCCGCAGCCATGGATGCGCCCGTCGGCCACGCGGCAGGGGAGGTTGTCGCCGAGCGGCACCGTGTCGATGTGGCCGGCGAGGACGACCCGCTCGGAGCGCCCCAATGAGGTGCGCGCGACGACGGCATCCCCGTCGCGGTCGACCTCGAGGTGGTCGATCGACCGCAACGCTGCCTCGATGGCGTCGGCGAGGGGGCGTTCGCCGCCGCTGACGGATTCGACGTCGCACAGGGCGACGGTCAGCGCAGGAGCATCGAGCGAGAGGTCCAGGTGGGGCACCCGGCAGACCTTACGACCGCCCCGCTGCTGGCTCCCAGACACATCCGGTACGCCAATCGACCGGTGTGACGGAAATGCGGTCACCTACGTCTCACCAGCCCCGGTTGTGTCCGCGGGTCACGGAGCGCTC
>JACCUZ010000148.1 GCA_013698395.1 Sporichthyaceae bacterium | reverse complement strand
CGCCGCCGAGCTCAACGGCCGACCCCGAAAGACCCTCAACTGGGCCACCCCGGCCGAAGCCCTCAACGAACTACTCTTAACCGCAGTCGCATAGTGCCGTGTTGCGACGACCGCGTGAATCCGCCCGTGCGTTGACCACGTATACGTGGTCATTGCCCAGGCCCCCGCCGGCCGTGGCGGAGGCGGTCCCGGGCCTCGGACTGGTCGACGATCGGGAGGGGATAGCCCAGAGCGGCGAACTGATCCGGCGGCAGCAGCCACGGCTCGTGGACGTAGGCGTCGTCCAGATCGGCCAGCTCCTCGACGTACCTCCGTACGTAGGCACCCCGCGGGTCGTGGCGGCGGGCCTGCAGCACCACGTTGTACGTCCGGTTGTACCGCGAGTCGGTCCCGGTGCCCGCAACCCACTGCCAGTTCATGGTGTTGTTGGCGACATCGGCGTCGAGAAGCAGGTCGACGAAGTGCTGGGCGCCCTCACGCCAGTCGAGGTACAGCGTCTTGGTGAGGAAGTGCCCCGTGATCAGCCGCGCCCGGTTGTGCATCCACCCCTCGCGGGCCAGCTGGCGCATCCCGGCGTCAACCACCGGGTAGCCCGTGCGACCCTCCTTCCACGCCGCGAGCTCCTCGGGGCTGCGATGCCAACGGTCACCCCGCGGCCGGTAATCCCGCCGCGTGGCGTCCGGGCGCGCCGCGAGGACCTGGTGGTGGAAGTCGCGCCAGGCGACCTGCCGTACGAAGGCCGCCCCCGCCGGGCTGCGTGACTCGCCCGCGCGCCGCACCAGCTCGAGCGGCGACAGGCAGCCGAAGTGCAGGTACGGCGAGAGCCGGGAGGTGTTGTCGTTGCCCAGCGCGTCGTGGTCGTCGGCGTAGTCCTCGATGCCGTCGGCCAGCCACGCGGACAGCCGCCGGCGCCCCTCCGACTCGCCGCCCGCCATCAGCTCCGGCGAGGGCAGCCCGTCCGCGATGTCCTTCGGCATCGGCAGCGGGCCGGACGCGACCGAGGGCATGTGCAAGCGAAGCGGAGGAGCAACCAGGTCGCGGGTGGGGTGCTGCTCCCACCTGCGGAAGTACGGCGTAAACACCGACATGTGATCCTTGCCGGCGGTCGCGATGGCTCCGGGCGGCACGACGAGCAGCGTGTCGTCGTGGACCTGAAGCCGTACGGAGGCAGCCAGCCGGTCACGCAGCTCCGCCAGCCGGCGCCGGGCATGGCTGGTGACGTCACCGGAGATGTGCACGGCGCCGGCGCCGGTCTCGACCGCGAGGGCGGTCACCTCGCTCGCCCAGTCCCCTCGACGCACGACCAGGGCCGAACCACAATCGTGCAACGACCCGTCCAGGTCGTGCAGACACTCGCTCAGGAAGCGCGCCCGGTTGGGCCGGTTGTAGGCGGACCGCAGGATCGCATCGTCGAGGACGAAGACCGGCACCACGGCGGCCGACTCCGAGGCGGCTCGGACCAGTGTCGGATTGTCGTGGACCCGCAGGTCCCGGGTGAAGACGACTAGCGCGACGGTGGGCACACGGTTAACCCTGCCCGGAGAGCACGGCCTGGATGCACGTCGGCTCAGCTCTGCAGCGCGCTGCCCGCGGTCCAGTCGGACCAGGAGACGTTCCAGTCGGTGTAGCCGTTGCCCGGCTCCAGCGTGCGGGGGGACCCGACGACCTGCACGACGTCGCCGACCGTGCTCTGGTTGAACAGCCAGATGGCGTTGGCCGAGCTCATCCCCACGCACCCGTGGCTGACGTTGTCCCGACCCTGCGAGCCCACTGACCAGGGCGCCGCGTGGACGAACTCGCCGCTCCAGGTGACGCGCATCGCGTAGGGGACCTCGAGCAGGTAGTACTCGGGGTCGCCGGGGCTGATGCCGATCGTGCGGGCGTCCATGATCTTCAGCGTGTGCTTCTCGAGGATCACCTTGGTGCCGTTGCGCGTGAGGAAACCGGCCTTGCCGGTGCTGACCGGGATCACCCGGGCGACCTCGCCGTTGCGGTACACCGTCAGCGTGTACCGGTCGACGTCGATGACGCTGACCATCGAGGAGCCGGTGCTGAACTTCACCGTGCGGTTCTCCATGCCCCAGACGCCTCGGCCGGCGTTGACGCCCTTAAGGTCGACCTTGACCTTGACGTCGGTGTACGCGGGCCAGAACTCCTTCGGCCGGAAATGCACCTCGTCGTCAGCGGTCCAGCTCCAGGACCCGATGATCGGCTTGGAGCTCTTGACCGACAACGCCTCCTCGACGGCAGCCCGGTCCTTGACCCGTTCGGTGAACCGGATGATGACCGGCATGCCGACGCCGACGTACTGCCCGTCGAGGGGGGAGATGCTCGTCTCGAGGATCCGGCGCGGCGCGACCGTGGCGAAGAAGCCGGAGCGCTGCGTACGACGGCCTTCGGCGTCCTCGGCGACCGCGAGGACGCGGTAGTGCCCGGCGAGCTTCAGCGGCGCCGTGGAGGTCCAGCTGGAGCCGTCGGACGCGAGCCCGCCCGCCAGCGAGCGGCCCTTGGCGTTGGTGACGGTTACGTCGGTGAGCCGACCGTCGGTGACCGTGACCGTGACGGGCTGGGTCGGGTCAACGTCGAGAGATGCGGACTCCGGCGTGAACGCGATGCTGGCCGCCGAGACGGGCTGCGCGACCGCGGCAGCGGCCTCGTACCCGCCGGCTCCCTCGACTGCCGCCTCAGCCGCTGGTCGCGGGCTCGTGGAGCTGCAGCCGACGGTCCCGAGCAGGAGAGAGAAGGCGGCCATGGTGAGTCCGGCCGGCCTGACGTACCTGCGCATCCGCTCCCCGCCCAAGTTCCTGGGCAACGATGGGTGCCCCAGGACAAAGTCTGACCGGTGGACCGGCCGATCGTCCACAGTAGTTGTTGGTGTCACGGATAACGAATCGGCAAGTCTCGACCCGAGATGGAGCCTCAAGCGGCCGGATTTGCCAACGGGCGCGACGGGGTCACGCCGCAGGCTCGCCCCGGTAGTACTCGAACACCAGCCCCACGACCGCGAGGGCGGCCCCGATGGCGCCGATGAGGAACAGCCACCAGCCGATGATGATCCCGACGAAGACCAGCGCGGCAAAGAAGGCGACCGCCAGCGGCCACCAGCTGTGCGGGCTGTAGAACCCCAGCTCGCCCGCGCCGTCGGCGATCTCGGCGAACTTGCTGTCCTCCGGTCGCGGGTCGATGCGCCGCGCCGTGAAGAGCAGGTAGTAGCCGATCAGGAACGCCAATCCCGCGGTGAACGCGAGCGCCACCGTGCCGACCGGCTCCTCGGACAGCAGGCCGTAGATGACGGCCGAGATCGCGAAGAAGAAGAAGCCTGCGGCGAAGAGCCACCCCTCGACCTTCATGCCGCGCTCACCGACGCCCCCCCGTGCCGCCCTCGAGGTCGGGCTCCCCGAGGACCTGGTCGAGCAGGTTCTTGTCACTCGTCGGCGTGTCCATCGCGGCAATGTGCGGGTAGTGCAGGTCGAAGGCCGGGCTCTCGGAGCGGATCCGCGGCAGCTCGATGAAGTTGTGGCGCGGCGGCGGGCAGGACGTCGCCCATTCCAGCGACCGGCCATAGCCCCATGGGTCGTCGGTCGTGACCTTGGGCCCGTGGGCGCTCTTGTAGACGTTGTAGAGGAACGGGAGCGTCGAGGCACCCAGCAGGAACGAGCCGATGGTCGACACCATGTTCATGCCGGTGAACCCGTCGCTGGCCAGGTAGTCGACGTAGCGACGCGGCATCCCGACGACGCCGAGCCAGTGCTGGATGAGGAAGGTGGTGTGGAACCCTACGAACAAAGTCCAGAAGTGGATCTTCCCGAGTCGCTCGTCCAGCATCCGGCCGGTCAGCTTGGGCCACCAGAAGTAGAAGCCGGCGAACATCGCGAACACGACGGTGCCGAACACCACGTAGTGGAAGTGAGCCACGACGAAGTAGGTGTCGGAGACGTGGAAGTCCAGTGGCGGCGAGGCGAGGATCATGCCGGTCAAGCCGCCGAACAGGAAGGTGACCAGGAAGCCGAGCGACCACAGCATCGGCGTCTCGAACGTGAGCGAGCCGCGCCAGATGGTGCCGATCCAGTTGAAGAACTTCACCCCCGTGGGAACGGCAATGAGGAACGTCATGAACGAGAAGAACGGCAGCAGCACCGCCCCGGTCGCGAACATGTGGTGGGCCCACACCGTGACCGAGAGCCCGGCGATGGCGATGGTGGCGAAGACCAGGCCCTTGTAGCCGAAGATCGGCTTGCGGCTGAAGACCGGCAGGACCTCGGAGACGATGCCGAAGAACGGGAGCGCGATGATGTAGACCTCGGGGTGGCCGAAGAACCAGAAGAGGTGCTGCCACAGCAGGGCGCCGTTGTTGGCGGGGTCGAAGATGTGCGCGCCGAACTTGCGGTCCGCCTCCAGCGCCAGCAGCGCCGCGGCCAGGACCGGGAAGGCCATCAGCACGAGCACGCTGGTCAGCAGGATGTTCCAGGTGAAGATGGGCATCCGGAACATCGTCATGCCCGGCGCGCGCATGCAGAAGATCGTGGTGATGAAGTTGACGGCGCCCAGGATGGTGCCGAAGCCGCTCAGCGCGAGGCCCATGATCCACAGGTCGCTGCCCATGCCGGGGGAGAACACCACGGAGTTCAGCGGCGCGTAGCCGGTCCATCCGAAGGCCGCGGCGCCGTTGGGAGTGAGGAAGCCCAGCATCGCAATGGTGCCGCCGAACAGGAACAGCCAGTAGCTCAGCATGTTCAGCCGCGGGAACGCGACGTCCGGCGAGCCGATCTGCAACGGCATGATCACGTTGGCGAACCCGACGAACAGCGGTGTCGCGAAGAGCAGCAGCATGATCGTGCCGTGCATCGTGAACAGCTGGTTGTACTGCTCGCCGGAGAGGAACTGGTTGCGCGGTCGCGCGAGCTCGGCCCGCATCAGCATGGCCATCAACCCGCCGACCAGGAAGAAGACGAAAGACGTGATCAGGTACAGCTGACCGATGGTCTTGTGGTCGGTGGTGGTGGCCCAGCGGACGACGACGTTGCCCTTCTTGCGCTGGCGCAGAACGGCGGTGCCCGGGCGGGGCTGGGCGGTGAGGGTCACTGGGCGCTCCCGGACTCGTTGCGTTCCTTGAGGTCGGCGACGTAGGTGTCGAACTCCGAGGGTGACATCACCTTCACGTTGAACAGCATGCGTGCGTGGTCCTGGCCGCACAATTCGGCGCACTTGCCCTTGAACTCACCCTGCTTGGTGGGGGTGATCTCGAAGGTGTTCCGCTGACCCGGGATCACGTCGAGCTTGAACAGGAACGCCGGCACCCAGAACGAGTGGATGACGTCGTCGGAGTCGAGGAGGAACTTCACGCTCTCGCCCTCGGGCAGCACGAGGGTCGGCGGCTTGCCGGGCGTGCCCGTCGTCATCGCTCCGCCGTCGCTGGCGTAGGTGAACTGCCAGGCCCACTGGACGCCGGTGACGACGATCTTGTGGTCAGGGTTGGCGGAGGTCCGCAGGATCAGGTCCTCGTCACGCGCGGTGAAGTAGAAGAACACCGCGATGATGATGAACGGCACTGCGGTGTAGAACACCTCGATGGGCAGGTTGTAGCGCGTCTGCGGCGGGAGGTCGGTCTCGCCGCTGCGCCGACGGAAGGCGACGATCGCCCAGACGATCAGCCCCCAGACGATGACTCCGACCGCGAGCGCCGCGATCCACGAGCCCTGCCACAGCGACAGGATCCGCGGCGCCTGGTCGGTCGCGCCACGAACCGGCATGGCGAAGGTGGGCATGTCGTCGGAGGCGCATGCGGACAGCGTGAGCAGCCCGACGGCTGCCAGAGCGGCGGAGCGCAGGACGGCGCCAGGGGAACTGTGCCGGGCAGGAGCCTGCCGCTGGCGGCCGGTGCCGGACGGACGCAACGTTGCCTCTCCGCGGTTCGTGGGTCGTTACCTGGTCGGTCCTGAACGCGTCAGCACCCTACTCCAGCACCGCTGCCTGGTGGAGGTCAGGGCGGCGGCCAGGTGAGGCGTGGCGACGGCACCTCCAGCGCGGCTGCGAGCAGCGCGAGGTACGCCGGCCGGGCAACCTCCACCGCCCCCAGCGAGACCAGGTGGTCGGTGGCCCACTGCACGTCCAGGAGGCGGCTCCCCGCAGAGGCGCGCAGCATCTCGACGAGGGCCACCAGCGCGACCTTCGACGCGTCCCGGTCACCGCGATCGGGGCCGTGGAACATCGACTCGCCGGCGAACAACCCCCCCACGGCGACGCCGTACAAGCCACCCGCGAGCCGCTCGGTGCCGTCCAGGCCCACCGACCAGGCCTCCACGCTGTGCACCCAGCCCAGGTCGTACAGCCGCCGGTAGGCCGCGACCACGTCGGCCCGGATCCACCCGCCCGGCCGTCGCGGGTCGGCGCAACCCCGGACCACCTCGTCGTACGCCGTGTCGACCCGCACCGCGAACCTCCGGCGCGAGGCGCGCAGCGACCGGCTGACCCGCAACCCGAGCAGCGGGATGATCCCGCGCGGGTCGGGCGACCACCAGCCCATCGCCGACCGCCGCCGCGACACCGGCATGGGGAACACGCCTGAGCGGTAGGCGGCGAGCAGGGTCGCGGGCTCGAGGTCCGCGCCGAGCCCGAGGAAGTCCTCCCCAGGGGAGGCACCGCTGACGTCGAACGCCCACCGTGCCGGGCCGGGCTCGACCGGGGCGATCACCGGCGGACGCGTCAGGGGCGCGAGCACTGCAGATGGGGCGCGACGTCCTCGACGGCTTCCGGGCCGTACGCGGATCCAAGCCGCTCCAGGAACCGGGCCCGGCCGAGCTCGTACTCCTGGGTGCCGACCGTCTCGATGACGTACGCCGCGAGCAGGCTGCCGACCTGGGCCGCCCGCTCGTGACCCATCCCCCAGGCGAGGCCGGCGAGGAAACCAGCCCGGAACGCGTCGCCGACCCCGGTCGGGTCGCTCTTGCGCTCCTCGGGCGCGCAGGGCACGTGCAGCGACGGCTCGTCCTGGGCCTCGATGCGGACGCCCTTGGCGCCCAGGGTGATCACCCGGGTGCCCACGCGCTCGAGGATCTGCTCAGCCGTCCAGCCGGTCTTCTGCTCGACGAGCGCGGCCTCGTACTCGTTGGTGAACAGGTACGTCGCGCCGTCGACGAGCTGGCGGATCCCCGACCCGTCCATCCAGGCGACCTGCTGGCTGGGGTCCGCCGCGAACGGGTAGCCACGGGTCCGGCACTCCTCGGTGTGGCGCAGCATGGCCTCGGGGTCGTTGGCGCTGATCACCACGAGGCCGAGTCCGCCAACCCGCTCCGCGATCGGCGCGAGCTCGATGTCGCGGGCCTCGCGCATCGCCCCGGCGTAGAACGAGGCGATCTGCGCGTGGTCCTGGTCGGTGGTGCAGACGAAGCGAGCGGTGTGGCGCAGCTCGGAGACGTGGACCGACTCGGTGTCGACCCGGTGCCGCTCGAGCCAGGAGCGGTAGTCGGCGAAGTCCTCGCCGACGGCGCCGACCAGCACCGGGTCCAGGCCCAGGCAGCCCATGCCGAACGCGATGTTGGCGGCGATGCCGCCGCGGCGCATCTCGAGGTCCTCGACGAGGAAGGACAGCGAGATCTTGTCCAGCTGGTCGACGACGAGGGAGTCGGTGAACCGCCCGCCGAACGTCATCAGGTGGTCGGTCGCGATCGATCCGGTCACGGCGATGCGCATCGGGAGGACTCTTTCGTGGGTGACGGCTGCCCCGGAACAGTACCGATCGACAGCGCAGGCGGGTGTGCGGAACCACCGCGCCTCCGGTCACGTCCAAGCGCCATGAGACCAGAGACGGTACGCCGGGGAGCCCCGCTCGCGGCAGGAGTCGCCGTGCTGGGCCTGGTCGGCCTCGCCACCTGGGCGGCGGGGACATGGGGGCCGGCCGGGCGAGGGCCGGGGGCCGGCGAGCCGCCGCTGCTGCGGCTGAGCACCGGCTACACCGCGGTCGCCGGTGAGGACCGGTCGGGGGCACCGTCCGGCGGGCGATTCGTGCTGGACGGCACGCTCCCCGACGAGGTGCCCGGTGACCTCCCGGTCTATCGCCTGCCCGCGCCGGACCGCGACGCGGGGCGGACCCTGGCCGAGGCCCTGGGTTTCTCCGGCGCCGGTGAGGACGAGGGGCCGGCCTGGGTGTGGCGACACGGCGACCGGATGCTCCACGTGCAGAACTCCACCGGCGGCGCGTGGACGCTGACCAGCGGCATGGACAGTCTCTGCGTCGAACCGGTGCCGCCGGTGGCCTCGCCCGACGGCACCCCGGTGCCGGACGGCACCCCGATGCCAGCCGACGGCACCCCGGTGCCGGACGGCACCCCGGTGCCAGCCGACGGCACGGTGACCGGTTGCCGCGTCGAGCCGGACCAGGGCGAGCCCCCGACGGCACCCACCACGACACCCGACGAGGCGCTGGCCGTGGCGGGCCCGGTTCTCGACGTCCTCGGCCTCGACGGCGCTCCTACGACAAGCGGCCCTGGCCCCGTCGTGACGGTCGCGGTCGAGCCGACGGTCGGCGGCCTGCCGACAGCCGGTGCCACAACGACCGTCTCGGTGCAGGGCTCCGACATCGTGGGGGCGAACGGCTGGCTGGGGCGCCCGAGCGAGGGGCCCCGTTACCCCGTGATCAGCGCCCGTGCGGCATTCGACCTATTGGAGCTCACCCCCATGCCACTGGCCGAGATGGCGTGCCCCGAGCCCGCACCCGGGACCCAGGTGGAGGGCAGCCCCTTGTGCGGCGGTCAGGTCACTGTCACCGGCGCGCGGATGGGGCGCTCGCTGCAGTGGGAGAGCGACCGGCCCCTGCTTGTGCCGTCCTGGCTCCTCGACGTCAAGGGCTCCCCGTTCCCGGTCGCCCAGGTCGCCGTACACCCGGACCATCTCGGCGGGCCGGAGGAGGCTCCGTTGCCTGGCACCGATCCCGGCACCGATCCCGGCAATGGCACCGAGCCCGGCGGCGGGTCGGCCGGCTCGGGCGGCTCAGGG
>JACCUZ010000144.1 GCA_013698395.1 Sporichthyaceae bacterium | reverse complement strand
TCTTCTGGCGGATCAAGCTGCCGTTGCTGCGTCCCACCACGTTCTTCGTGCTGGTCACCGGAGTCATCAGCAGCTTCCAGGTCTTCGACTCCATCTACGCGCTGACACCGCAGGGCGGTCCCGAGGGCGTGACGGACGTCGTGGCCGGCCGGATCTACTACCAGGCGTTCCAGTCCCGCAACATCGGCCAGGCCTCGGTCATGGCTCTCGTGCTGTTCGTGCTGCTCGTGGTCATTACCGTCGGGCAGCAGCGCTGGTTCCGGGCACGCACGACGTACGACCTTTCGTCATGATCTCGGCACAACGGTCGCGCGGCGGTCACCCCCGCCCGATTGCCTCAGCGGTGGCCTACCTACTCCTGGCCGTCGGAGCGCTCGTCACCGTTGCACCGTTCGTGCTGAGCGGAATGACGGCACTGAAGTCACCCGGGCAGTTCGCCGCGCAGCCCGCACTGAACCCGCCAGACCCGGTGACATTCAGCAACTTCGCCACGCTGTTCGGCGGCCGGTACGACTTCGTCTCACCGGTGGTCGTGACCGCTCAGGTCGTCGCGGTGATCCTCGTCGGGCAGCTCGTCTTCTCGGTGCTGGCAGCGTACGCGTTCGCCCGGCTGCGCTTCCCGGGCCGTGACGCGCTGTTCTGGGTCTATCTTGCGACGCTGATGGTGCCGCAGATCGTGACGATCATCCCGCTGTACGTGATGTTCGCAGAGGTTGGTCTACGCAACACATTCTGGGGGCTCGTGCTGCCACAGGTCTTCGGCTCGCCGTACGGGATCTTCCTGCTGCGGGAGTACTTCCGCGGGATACCCGAGGACCTGATCAGCGCCGCGCGCCTCGACGGGTGCAACACCCTGAAGATCCTTCGGTACGTGGTGGTCCCGGTCAGCCGCCCCATCCTCGCGACCTTGACGATCATCACCATCGTCTCGCACTGGAACAACTTCCTATGGCCCCTGGTCATCACCAGCGGACCAACCTGGCAGACGTTGACGCTGGCGACGGCGAACCTGCAGTCGCAGTACAACGGCAACTGGACCCTGGTCATGGCAGCCACCACCGTGGCCATCGTCCCGCTGCTGGTCCTGTTCCTCACGTTCCAGCGCCACGTCGTACGGTCGATAACGATCACCGGCTTCAAGTGAGAGGTACGCCATGAGAACCCGAGCCCTGGCCCTGACCGCGGCGCTCCTGCTGGCCGGCGGCACGGCCGCCTGCTCGCCCTCGGCGAGCAAGGACGAGGACAAGCAGGCGAGTGGCTCGACCACCGTGACCGTCCGCATCTGGGACGACCAGGTCGCCAAGGCGTACCAGGCTTCCTTCGACGCGTTCACCAAGGCCAACCCTGACATCGCCGTCAAGATCAACCTGGTGCCCTTCGCGGACTACTTCACCAAGCTGCCGCTGGACGTCTCGAGCGGTGACATCGACGACATCTTCTGGCTGAACTCATCTCCGTTCGGGGGCCTTGCCGACAGCGGGGCGCTGATGAACATCGACGAGGTCCTCGCGGACGAGAAGGCGGGATGGGTGCAGGCAGCGGTCGACCAGTACACCCGAGACGGCGTGCTGTGGGGCGTGCCCGCGCTCACCGACGGTCGCATCGTCGTCTACTACAACACGAAGCTGGTCGAGGAGGCCGGCGTCGACCCGGCGAACCTGACCTGGAGCCCGGACCCTGCCGCCGACACGTTCCTGGCCGCCGCGAAAAAGCTCACCAAGGACTCGGCCGGTAAGACGGCGGACGAGCCGGGCTTCGACGCGAAGAAGATCGACCAGTACGCGTTCAACGCCGCGAACGACCTGGGCGCCATCTACTACAACTTCATCGGGTCGAACGGCGGGAAGTTCCAGGCTGAGGACGGCAGCTTCGTGTTCGCGGAGGACAAGAGCGCGGAAGCGGTCCAGTACCTCGTCGACCTGATCAACAAGCATTACGTCGCACCGTCGGCAGCGGACACCAATGACAACGGCGACTTCAGTCGTGACAAGTTCCTCCAGGGCAAGATGGCGCTCTTCCAGTCCGGCACCTACAACCTCAAGAACATTGCGGATGGCGCCACGTTCGACTGGGGCATCGCGCCGCTGCTCGAGGGTCCCGCGGGCCGCGTGAGCGTCGTCAACAGCATCATCGCCGCAGGCAACGCCAAGACACAGCACAAGACGGCGACGGTCAAGGTGCTGAAGTGGCTGGGCTCCGCCGAGGGCGCAACCTTCCTCGGCCAGTCGGGCGCCGCGCTGCCGGCTGTCACCGACGCACAGGACTCGTACTACGAGTTCTGGGAGAAGGAGCAGGTCGACACCACGCAGTTCGGCGAAGCAAGCGGCAGCGACACCATCGAGCCCCCCTTCGGCCCGAAGTTCATCGATGCGAACAACGCCTACAACCCGATCTTCAAGGAGATCTTCGCCGGCCGGACACCGGTGCGGGAGGGACTGCAGAAGGCGCAGGACGCCGCCAACGACGCCATCCAGTAGGACGGGACCGCCCCGCGGAAATCACGGTCAGGCCGGGCCAGGGCCGAGGTAGCCGTCGAGCAGCTCACGGGCGACCTCGGCGGAGTCCACCAGCGGGTGCACAGTTAACGCTCGTAGGGCCGCGCGCCGGGAGCCGCTCGCGGCGGCCTCCGCAGTCGCCGTCTCAACCGCGCGCAGCGCGCTGACCAGGCTCAGCTGGTGGTCGTCCAACGGAGGCTGGGCACATGGGTGCGCCCCCGCGCCGTCCACCAGGGTCGGCACCTCGACCACCGCGTCCACCGGCAGCTGCTCCAGAGCGGGTCGTGCGCCGGCAGATCCGTTGCGCACGTTGAGGATCAAGTCGCAGGGCACCTCGGTCACCAGCGCCCGCATGGCCGACAGGGCGACCTGCTCGTACCCACCGCCGGCGAGGTCCGACTCGTCCCGGCCCTCCGTCGGGGTACGCGCCTCAGCCAGATAACCCTGCTCCCGCGCAAGCCGCGCGTCGTCCCAGACCGTCGCCGGGTCATCGGCGCGAGCCAACCGCGGGTAGAGGTCGGACTGCTGGTCGGCGATCACCTCGCCGCGAGTGCGGTCGGCCGAACGCATGGCGGTCATCGCCTCGCGCGTGTAGTAGTAGTAGTAGAGGTACTCGTTAGGGATGCAGCCGAGCAGGCGCAGCAAGTCTGGGCCGAACAGCCGACCCTCCTCGAATCCGCTCAGCGCCGTGTCGTCGGCGAGCAGCGAAGGCAGCAGGTCGACCCCGTCGACGACCACCGATCTCAGCCAGCCCAGATGGTTCAGGCCCGCGTAGCCTGCGACGGCCCGCGCCGGATCCACACCGAGGACGCGTACGACGCGTCGCACCAGTCCTGCGGGCGAGTCACAGATCCCGAGGACCCGTTCTCCGAGCACGTCCTGCATCGCGGCCGTGACCATCCCCGCGGGGTTGGTGAAGTTCAGGACCCACGCCGACGGCGCGAGGTCTGCCACCCGCTCGGCGATCCGGGTCGCGACCGGAAGGGTCCGCAGGGCGTAGGCGATGCCGCCGGGACCAGTCGTCTCCTGCCCGAGAACTCCGAGACCGAGGGCCAGCCGCTCGTCGATCACCCGCCCGGCCGTCCCCCCCACCCGGACAGCCGAGAAAACGACGTCGGTGCCGCGCACCGCGTCGTCGAGCTGGTCGGCGACGCGCACGGCCGGCCCGGATCCGACTCCTTCGAGCACCCGCATGATCGCGCGGACCCGCGCTGGGTCCTCGTCGAACAGCACGACCTCGCGGACCAGCGATGTGGGATCGAGCGCCAGAGCCCGATAGACGAGAGGCACCCGGAAGCCGCCGCCGCCTAGGATGGTCAGTCGCACGCCTCGATCCTCTCGCGCCGAACGGAGCCAGGGTGAGCCCGAGCCCGCCGACCCGTTTCGACCCGCTCGCGTCCACGCGTGGAAGAGACGGCGGCTTCGACCTGTTCCTCTCCGGCACGGTTTTCTTCGACCTCATCTTCACCGGGCTGCCCCGGTTGCCCGAAGGCGGCACCGAGGTGTGGTCGGACGGCATGGGTTCCTGCCCCGGCGGCGTAGCCAACGTGGCCATCGCATCCAGCCGGCTCGGCCTGCGCACGTCGGTCGCTGCCGCCTTCGGGGACGACTCGTACGGCGACTTCTGCTGGGAGACGCTCTGCGAACAGGAAGGCGTCGACCTGTCACGCTCGCGCCGGTACGACGGCTGGCACTCGCCGGTGACGGTGTCGATGTCGGTGGAGCGCGACCGCTCGATGCTGACGCACGGCCATGATCCACCCGAGTCAGCCAGCGCCATGATCGGTGCGCCACCGACCGCACAGGCCTCCTTCATCACCCTCGGCCACGGCATCGAGGGCTGGGCCCGGCAGGCTCACCAGACGGGCACCCTGCTGTTCGCGGACACCGGCTGGGACCACTCCGGCGCCTGGTCCCAGGACGTGCTGTCCGAGCTGGAGTTCTGCCACGCGTTCCTGCCGAACGCCCCCGAGGCCATGGCCTACACGCGCACCGACGACCCGTGGGCAGCCCTCTACGCGCTGGCCGACTATGTACCGATCGCGGTCGTCACCGCCGGCGCCCACGGCTCCCTTGCGGTCGACTCGGTGACGGGCGAGGAGGAGTGGGTGCCCGCGCTACCAGTGACCTCGATCGACCCCACCGGTGCGGGTGACGTCTTTGCTGCGGCGTTCGTCACCGGCACCCTCGCGAAGTGGTCGCTGGCGGACCGGCTCGGGTTCGCCAACCTGGCGGCGGCGCTTGCCGTCCAACAGGTGGGGGGTTCGCTGGCCGCCCCTGGATGGGGTGACATCGCGGACTGGTGGAACCACGCCGAGCAGCGCGGGTCGGGCGGCACCGCGCAGTGGCTGCGCCGCTACACGTTCCTGGCCGACCTGGTGCGCGACGTCCCGGCCGAGGCGGTGCGCCGGGCCACCGCGACCATCGCCCGGCGTTCGGACGTGGGCTGACCGAGGCAACCTTTTCCCGGCGCGTTCGCGTCTTCTCCCCTGGACGTCCCACCCACCGCATCGCCCTGCTGATCCAGAGGAGCCGACCATGACGTACAGCCCCCGACCCGCAACCGCACTCGCCGGCCTCGCGCTGGCAGCCGCCTCCTTCCTGCTCGTGGCGGATCCCGCCGTGGCCGACGGGAACACGAAGGCTGCCATCGAGCACGCCGAAAGCCAAGCGGTAGCGACCACGCCCTCCAAGGCCCAGATCGAGCACCAGGAGCGGGCGCAGCAGTCGACCGGCGGCGTGTCCCAGCCGCAGTCACCGCAGCTGCCCTCGCCAGCGTCGGGAGGCGGCGGAGCCGCCGCCTGGCAGCTGGCCCTGAGCGCCGCATTCGGCGCGACGCTGGCCGGTGGGGTGCTCGTAGCCTCCCGCCAGATGACCAACCACCGCCACGCCGTCGCGCACTAGCGACAACAAGCACCCTCAAGAGAGGCCGTACGGACACCAACGGGCAGGTCGGACAGCATGAACGCAATGGAGGACGAGGAGTTCCGCGGGTTCGTCGCGGCCCGCGGCCTCGCCCTCCTCCGCACGGCCTACCTGCTCACCGGCGACCAGCAGCTCGCGGAGGACCTCGTGCAGACCTCCTTGGAGAAGGCGGTGCGGCACTGGTCCTCGATCCGGGCGTCGGCTGCCGCAGAGTCCTACGTCCGCACGACGATGTACCGCGAGCAGGTCTCCCTGTGGCGGCGCCGACGAATCAGCGAACTATCCACGGACACGATCCCCGAACCCCGTCGACCGGCATCAGCCGCTGACGGCGTGGAGACCCGGCTAGTCCTGCGTGATGCGCTGATGCAGCTCGGAAGGCGGCAGCGCGCGGTGGTCGTCCTTCGCTACTTCGAGGACCTCACCGAGCAGCAGGTGGCCGACGCGCTTGGCATCAGCGTCGGCACCGTCAAGAGCCAGGCCCACAAGGCGCTGGCCCACCTGCGCAGCACCTGCGCAGATCTGATGCCGGCAACCGGAGGTGAGCGGCGGTGAGCGACATGGAGACCCAGCTGCGGTCCGCGCTGAACGACCTGGCGGAGGAGGTCCGTCCAGCGCCGCTGCTTGCGCGGCTCGACCAGGAGCACGACCGCAGCGTTCGCCGACACCGCCTGACCGTGGCCGCCGTCGCCGCGGCCGTCGTGACGGTGCTGACCGCCGGCTCGCTCGTCATCCTGCGGATGGACCCACCGAGCATTGTCGAGCCGGTCCAGCGCCCACCCAAGATCTTCCGACTCTCCGACCAAACCTCGGCCAGCCCGGGACGGGTAGATCTCGCTGTCAGCCTCGCCTCTGTCCGGGAAGCCGAAGACAAGCCGGCCTACCTCCATCCCGCTACGGGGACTGCGGCGGTCCGCCTCCCAGGGTCCGATGTCGTGTCGTGGTCGTGGACCCAGCATCTGTCGGCCGACGGCACCCGCTACGTCCGCCAGGAGAACTCCTATTCGGATCCGCTGCTCGAGATCGTCGACCTGCGGACCGGGCGCTCCGACGACCTGGGCGGCGCCAAGGGTTACTGCCCCGAGTTGTCGCCCGACAACGGTCGCGTCGCGTACTACTCGAACGGCGCTGTACGAGTGCTGGACGTCCAGAGCCGCTCGTCGCGACCTCTACTACGCCGGGGGACGGTTGGGGTCGAGTTCCCGTGCGGCGGGTGGTTGGCCTGGTCACCCGACGGCGACCTGCTGGCCATCGGCCTCCAGACAGGCACCGTCCTGGTCGACCGCGGCGGACAGGTCGTGCTGCGGCTCCCGGGCATGACGGTGACCAACGGCTCGATGTCGTGGTCTCC
>JACCUZ010000119.1 GCA_013698395.1 Sporichthyaceae bacterium | reverse complement strand
TCACCAGCCAGAACTCCGCCGCCTCAATGCCCGCCGTCCCCGACACCGTCATACGTCTTAAGGTCGGTTCGGCACCAGTCAGGCCAGATCACCTGAACGGGTGAGCTGCACCAAACCGCGAGCACTGGCGCCGTCCCGCTCTCCACCGGGCCGGTGGCTGCCGCCGTCCGGGAAGCCGCTGCCCAGTCGAAGGGTTTCCGGAACACCTACCAGGCAGGACGGGTTGGGATCCGGCCCCGCTGCCCTCGCCCGTCGCTCACGTTCAGCCGACCACCCTTGGGAGTATGTGGATGCCGTCACGCATCGAGGCCTACGCGCTCATCGGTGACACGCACACCGCAGCCCTGGTCGGGCGGAACGGGTCGATCGACTGGTTCTGCCTGCCGCGCTTCGACTCCGGGGCTGTGTTCGCCGCCCTGCTCGGCGACGAGTCGCACGGGGCCTGGTCGCTGGCCCCCGAGGGGCAGACCGCGACACCGCGACGCCGCTACCGCGAAGACACCCTTGTCCTGGAGACCGAGTTCACCACCGCAACTGGCCGGGTCCGCGTCATCGACTTCATGCCCCACCGGCACGAACACCCCACGCTGGTCCGAATCGTCGAGGGTCTGGATGGTGCGGTCGACATGCGACTGCGGCTGCGGCTGCGGTTCGACTACGGATGGGTGGTGCCGTGGGTTCGCCACACCGAACAGGGCATTCACGCTATCGCGGGCCCGGACGCGGTGTGCCTGCAGACCCCCGTCGAGCTGGTGGGGCGCGACATGGCGACCGAGGCGGAGTTCACCGTCCGGCGGGGCGAGCGGATCCCGTTCCTGCTGGCCTGGCACCGGTCGGCGGATCCGGTACCCGGCCGGTTCGACGCGGAGGCAGCGTTGACCCGCTGCACTGACACGTGGCGTGAGTGGGCGTCGAGGTGCAGCTACGACGGTCCCTGGCGCAGCGCGGTCGCCCGGTCGCTGATCACGCTCAAAGCGCTCACCTACGACCCGTCGGGGGCGATCGTCGCGGCCGCCACCACATCGCTGCCGGAGCAGTTGGGCGGGCCGCGGAACTGGGACTACCGATACTCATGGCTGCGCGACGCCACGTTCTCCCTCCTTGCGTTGATGTCCAGCGGCTACCTCGAGGAAGCCCGCGAATGGCGCAGCTGGCTGCTTCGTGCCGTGGCCGGTGACCCGGCACAGCTGCAGATCATGTACGGCCTCGATGGTGAGCGTCGCCTGACCGAGATCGAGCTGGACTGGCTGCCCGGATTCGCCGGCTCCCGGCCGGTGCGCATCGGCAACGACGCGGCCCGCCAGCTGCAGCTCGACGTATACGGCGAGGTCATGGACGCGCTGCACCAGGCGCGCCGCGCGGGACTGGGCGTCGACGAGGACGCCTGGGAGCTGCAGCGGGCCCTCGTGGAGTACCTCGAAGGTCGCTGGCGGGAACCCGACGACGGTCTGTGGGAAGTCCGCAGCGGCCGCCAGCACTTCACTCACTCGAAGGTGATGGCGTGGGTGGCCTTCGACCGGGCGGCCCTCGCGGTCCAACGCCACAGACTGCCCGGCAACGCAGCCCGCTGGCGTGAACGCGCCGACACGGTCCACGCGCAGGTCTGCCGCGAGGCCTACGACCCGCAGCGGGGCGCGTTCATGCAGGCGTACGGTTCGAGCGCGTTGGATGCGAGCGCGCTGCTGCTTCCGCTGGTCGGCTTCTTGCCCCCCGACGACGTGAGGGTGCGGGGAACGGTCGACGCCATCCGGCGCGAGCTGTGCTCGGACGGACTCGTCCAGCGCTACCGCACGGACTCCGCGGGTGCCGACGGTCTTTCCGGCGGCGAAGGCGCGTTCCTGCTCTGTTCGTTCTGGCTGGTGGACAACCTGGCGCTGCGCGGAGACACCGACGAGGCGGGCGAGATGTTGGAACGCCTGCTGGGCCTGCGCAACGACGTCGGTCTTCTCGCCGAGGAGTACGACCCGGTCGGGGGCATGCAGTTGGGTAACTTTCCACAGGCGTTCTCCCACGTCGGGCTGATCAACTCGGCCCATGCTCTGGCGAGCCCGCGTGGGCCGGCGCAGTGTCGCGCCCGCCGGGCGCCGGGCAGGTGACCCGGGGGAGAACCTTGCGCCGCAGGATGCCTCGCGCCGGCGACCGACCCACAGTCGGCTGCGGTCACCGTCCAGCCGAGCACGGAACGGGACAGCTCCTGCGGGTCGGCAACGCGCCGCTGGCCGGGATGTTGTGGAATGGTGGCATCAGCTTCGGCGGGGGTCGTGAGCTTCATCGTCGCCGACCTGATCATCATTCCCATCCTGCTGATCTACCGCCGGTGCTACGGCACCGCGATGGCGGTGCGCATCTTCGGCGCCTTCTACGCGGCGTTGGCCGGGCGCTGGGTACGTCATCGAGTTCGTGTTCGCCCCTCTCGGGCTGATCCGGATCAGCGGAACGCGAAGGTCGACCAGCTGGGAATCTCCTGGAACTACACGACCTACCTGAACATCGCGGTCCTGGTGGTTGCGGCGGCGCTCGTCGTCCGGTTCGTCCGCACCGGCGGGGTACCGATGCTCAGGGCGATTGGTGGCGACCCGTAGCCCCGCGAACAGCACTGACCTGACACCCGGCGTTGCCAGCCCGTGCGCCCGGCCTGTCCCCGGCGACGAAGAGAGTCGCGCCCTCTCCTCCCGGTCACCGTCGACGAACGCCGAACCTGCGTCAGGGGTCCTCGACTCAATGGACGGCGCGCAGCCCGAACAGGCCCATGGAGAGCAGGAACAGCCCCCACCACAGCGGGACCACGTCCAGCCGTCGCGCGGGCCACCAGAGGAGCGCGAAGATCACGAGGAGCGCGAAACCCTGGAC
>JACCUZ010000280.1 GCA_013698395.1 Sporichthyaceae bacterium | reverse complement strand
GAGAAACCGTGCTGCTCTACCACGACGGCGGCAAAGGCCGCCCCCGAGCCCGCCGGATGCTCACCGACATGAACCCCACCCAGCAGCGCCTAGCCCGAAGTTACGTCGGGAATGACGAGTGAACCCCCTATTGAGCAGGGGGTTCACTGTTTGGTTGGGTTGTCGTTCTGTCTACTTCAGGGTCAGCGGGATCGGTTGTGCGAGCAGTTCGAAGGCGCGGCGTTGGGTCGGGGTGGGCAACGCGAGCTGGTCGATGACGGGGTCGCCTTCGACGGTGAGGAAGCGGATCTCGTTGCGGGTCAGGGTTGCGAGGTGGTCGAGCAGGCTGGTGAAGCTGCGCGCGGGTAGCTCGGTGGTGGTGGTCTTGGTGGCGGCTTTGCGGTCGGCGGCGGCGGAGCGGCGGGCCGGAGCGACTGGGTCGGCCGGTTCGGGCCGGTTCTCGTCGGTGAACGTCAATGGTGCCCAGGCCTGGCGTAGGTGCCAGACCAGGTAGGCGGCCAGGGTGCAGATGAACACGTGGGCACGGACGCGGCTCTCGGTGTAGTGGTGGATCGGGCGCAGGTCCAGGTCGATGCTCTTGAGGGAGCGGAAGTCGCGTTCCACTCGGGCCAGGCTCTTGTAGGTCGCGACTACCTTGGCCGCGGTCATCTGGTTTGCGGGCACCGAGGTTCGGATGACGTAGATGCCGTCGAGGGCGGCCTCGGCGTCGATGGCGTGCTGGTCGCGGGCGAAGCTGAAGGTGTCCTCGGTGATCGTGATCGTGTAGTGCTTGGCCATCTTGTACTTGCCGATGACCTTCCCGATCCGGATCCCGATCCTCCCGGCACCGCTGAGGCGACCGGCCTGGACTGCGGCGACGATGGTGCTCAGTTCGGTGTCGGTGGCCTCGAGCAATGCCAGGCGTTTCCTGGCCCGTTCGGTCGCGAGCCCCGGGTTGCGGCAGGCGATCAGCCGTTCGTCGGGGTAGTCGGGGTGGGTGATCTCGGCCAGGCTGGTCTGGTCGAACAGCGACATCTGCAGCGGCCCGTCATCGGCGGCCAGGGCGGCGATCGCGGGGGCCCGCAGGGCGGTGACCCAGCCGAACCCGCCGAGTTCGCGTAGTGCCTCGATCCGGGCGGAGGTGATCATCCCGCGGTCCCCGACCATCACCATCTCGCCCAGCCCGAACGTGGCGCGCATCTCGGTGGCGATGAGGTTGAACGCGGTCGGGTCGGCGGTGTTGCCGGCCAGCACCCGGACCGCGACCGGGCGCCCGTCGGGGTCGGTGAGCAGCCCGTACTCGATCTGCGGGAGGCCCTTCTTGGCGTCCCGGCTGTAGCCACGTGCCGCCAGCGGGCAGTGGGACCCGGTCATCCATGAGCTGGACAGGTCGAACAACGCGAGCCGGTCCGGGTTGGCCGCACCGCTCAGGTGCTTGCGGGCCAACTTGGTCTCGATGCTGTCTTGCCGGGCAGCGAGCCAGTCCATCGCGGCATACACCTCGTCGGTGCTCGCGTCGGTGATCCCCAGGTCGTGCGCGAGGGTGGTGTCGGCCCACCAGTGGGTCGTCGCGAGCTTGCTGCCAGGCCGGCAGACCCGCGCCACGATCAACGCGAACGCCAGATCCCGTTGCCGACCCTCCGGGCCGAGCAGCCCCGGCATCCCCAACGCGCGGGCCTGGGCGACGACCGCGGCGACATGGCCATGCGGCAACGCCCGGGCGATCTCCACAGCACCCTCGGCGGGGACCAGCACCTGCCCGCGCAGCGTCGCCTTGATGGCCACCAACGCCTGCGGCGGCAGGTGGGAGAGGTTCGCCAACGTCTGGTTCTTGACCTTGCCGTCTTCGCGGTAGGAGCGGCGCAGCAAGTGCGTCTCGTACACCTTGTCGCCATGCTGACGACGCGTGGTCACCACGTGCATCGCCCCGCCTGGCCTGACCACAAAGGGAATCTATCAGATCCGGCTACTGATCACGCGGATACTCGTGACTACACCATCCGGCGTGTCGCGACCCAGTTCTCCTTGCATCAGAAGGGATATGGCCGTCACGAGCCGACGTTGGACTCGTAACTTCGGTCTAGGGAGAATTCGAACTCCAGCGGCACAGCCCGGGCGCAGGAGCGGCCGCGGCGACACCTTGCCCCCT
>JACCUZ010000016.1 GCA_013698395.1 Sporichthyaceae bacterium | reverse complement strand
GGGTTGCGCGAAGCCGCCCGCATGACCCCCGACGACCCGTTGGTGCTGGCCGACCTGCGCCGTAGCGTCCGGGCGATCTCGCTGCTGATGCTGCCGGCCACGGCGCTCGCCACCGGGGCCGCCACCTTCGCCCTGATCGACGCGCCGGACCCCCCCACCCGCTGGTCGGTGGCCGTCGGCATGGCGGTTCTGGTCTACGTCGGTGGGCAGCAGAAGCTGTGGGCCAACTACCTGCGCGGTTTCGGCCAGGTGCGGCTCGCCAGCTTGCTGGAGGGCCGGTCCGGCGGCGCCATCGCCTCTGCATGTCAGGGCCTGCTGCTCGGCCTCGTGCTGTTGGTGCGTCCCGGTTGGGGTCTGCCCGGCGCGCTGGGTGCGCTCGCGGTCGGCTATGCCATCCCCGTCGTCGTGGCCTGGAGCCGAGTCCACCGCATCTGGCGTCACGTGGATGCCCGCGGATCGATCTGGCGTGACCTCGTGACCGCCGTGCGGCGCTACTGGCGGTTCGCCAGCAACCTGCTCGGCGGCTACCTCAACAGCACGGTGGAGATCTGGCTGGCCGCCTTCGTGCTCACCGCTGCCCAGGTGTCGCAGTTCAGCGCCGCACAGCGGCTCTCGGTGCTGTTGTCGGTCCCGCTGGTGTCGCTCGGGGTGGTCTTCTCCCCGGTGGTGTCGCGGCTGGTGGACCACGACGACGGCCGGCTCGAGAAGCTGCTGCGCACCGGGGCGACCGCTGCCATCGGCATCACCGCCGTCGCCTGGATCCCCATGCTGGTCGCGCCGGGCTGGTTGCTCGGTGTGGTCTACGGCGAAGGCTTCGCCGGGGCGGCTCCCATCTTGGTGCTGCTGACGTTCGGCAGCTTTGCCAACGTCTGGTCCGGCATGTGCGGTACGGCGCTGACAATGTCGCGGCACGAGAGCGTCGTCGCCACGGTGCAATGGGTGGCGGTCGTGCTGAGAATCGTCGTGGGCTCGGCCACGGCGATGCTCTTCGGAATGGCCGGTCTCGGGGCGAGTGCCGCCTCGATCACCGTCATCGTCTACCTCGCACTGTGGGTGACGACCCGGCGGCGCATGGGCCTGTGGACCCACCCCACGCTGCGTCCCAGCCTCCGGCTGATGCGACAGACCCAGGGCTGACGGCGCGCCGGTCTAAGCCGCTGTCTCGACGGTCGGCCCCGGCTGCGAGGGTGCGTCGTCGATGAACTGCCGGTAGACGTCCAGCGCCCGGTTCATCGCCGTGGTCTCCACAGCACTGAGGTTCTGCAGGACGTCCTTCGTACTCCGCCGGCTCGAGGTGGGACGCGACACCATCGACTCGGGCAACGCCCGTCCGCTGCTGGCTTGCTCCCGCCGGTCGATGTCGCGCAGCACGGTGTCGTCGGTGACGCCAGCGTCTGCCAAGGTGACAAAGGCGACCCCGAACTGCTGGTTGCACTGCGAAACGATCGACGAGACGTCGGCGGTCAGCCGCGCAAACGGGGCGACCACGAAGGACTTCTTCACCGGCAGCAAGCTGGAGTAGTAGCGGCTGTAGTAGTCGAACGCGCTGTCGATGTGGATACCGGTGAAGCGTTGCACCATCGAAGCCACGGCGTCTCGTGGATCACGGGCGATAACGATGCACGGAACCCCGAGTCTGACGGCCTGCTGGACCACGCGTGGCGTGTGGGTGTGGCTGCAGACCTCGGCGGGATCCAGGTCCGGATTGCACAGCAGGAGGGCCTGGCGACAGAACGTGCTGCCCGACGAGGGAAACGCCTCGATGACGATCCTCGTGCTGGCACGGACCCGTCGGTGGCGCAGTCGGCCGCGGCCCCTGACATAGAGGTCGGAGATGACCGGTGTCTCGAGCATCCGGAAGTACGCCTTGAACCGCGTGTTGCGCGGCAGGCAGGCGCGCAGCAACCGTCGGGCCACCGGGAGCAGCGGCGTGTCCCGGCTGGCCCATGGCTCCGTGCCCGGGGCTGAGTGCATGGCCTGCAACCTCCGAGGTGTCCACCGAGAACCAGGAGCAGACTAGACGGCATTCGCGGCGAAGGAAAGACCGCTCCAGGCGATCCCCAGCCGGGCGTCCTGGGCGGCGAGGTGCTCCATGGTCGCGGCGCCCGCTCGTTCGTCGAGGCTGCGCAACATCGCCAACTGCTCGGCGGTGCACGACGACAGCGCCTTGTCCTCGCTGGGCAGCTCAGCCTCTCGGGTGATCACCCGGCGGGCCGTGCGCATCCGACCGGGCCCCAGGAGCGACCGCAGCATCGGATAGGCGGCGCTCCTGCGGAACGCGCGCGCGGCCTGGCGGGCGGCCTCGTGGCGGTACTCGACCACGTTGTTGCGGTGCCGGCGACCACGGTGCTCTGCTGCCGGCGGGTCGGGCAGTCCGAGCAGCCGGCAGACCTGCGCGGTCACCTCCTGGGGCCGCTCGGTGATCAGCTCGAACGGCACGACCAGCACCTGCTGTTCGGGGAACACCTTCCGCAGCTCGGGTATCCACCGTGAGTAGTCGCTGCCCTCGACGTAGAAGGAGTCGCCGGCCAGCGCAGCCCCGAAGTCGCGGGCCGGGTCGATGTGGAAGTAGAAGTGCCGCAACAGGTAGTGCGACAGCGCGCGCTCCGTCGGCTGCCGTACGGCGTAGATAACCAGACAGTCGGGCGCCGCCGCCGCGAGTCGAGCGGGCGCGTCTGGATAGAGCGGCGACGCGTACGACGTGCTCGCGTCGAGACGGAACAGTCCGTCGCGACGCGGCAGATAGAGCCCCTCGTACCACTCGGCGCCGCGGTCGAGGTGGCGGCTGAAGTAGTTCGGCTCCTTGACCTTGCCCGCGTCGATGTCCGGGTGGTGACCGAGCTGCGCGGCAAGCGACGAGGTGCCGCTGCGCGCGGCGCCAGCGATCACGAGGTCGGGCCCGGGCCCGGGCGTCGGGTCTGTCACGCGGGATTCCACTCTCGAGACGGGCACGGGGCGGCAGCCATCCCCGCAGTTGTCATCGGCACTGACGCCTCGAAGGATCGTACCGGCGCAGCCGTCGAACGCTCGACCAGCGGGCAGCAGACCAGCCGTTCAGCCGATCTCGACGACCAGGAGGTCGCCACCGACCCCGACGGTGAACTCGCCCCGCGGCGCGTACGTGGCCACCGGGGTGCTGCCGTACCGGGGCGAATAGACAGCGATAGGGCGTTGGGTTCGCAGGCGTACCGTCAGCGCCGTCGGCGCGACCTGGACCCGGCGAGCGTCCGGAAACTGGTTGGCCACCTCGACGTCACGCCAGAGCAAGAGGTAGTGACGACCGTCGCGCTTTTGCACCAGCGTGTACTGCAGGTCGGTTCCTCCGCCGGTGATCTGCAGGTCCAACGGGTCAGGCTCGAACGGGCCGCCTCGGTCGGACATCAGCTGCAGGAACCGTTGTGTGGCGTAGAACTCCGGTTTGCGCCGCCAGGTGTCTGGGGTTGCGACCGCAGTCGAGGTCTCGGTCATGGCGACCAGCCCGAAATGCGCCTGGTGATCGGTGGTGCTGTTGATGCTGTCCTGCGTCGCGAAGTCGATCGGATCAGGGTCGTCGAGCAGCTCGAACCGCCCGTAGACGCTGTTGCGCACGAAGAAGTCGCAGATGCCGCGGATCGCGTACGTGGCGGCGGCGTCCTCGGACACGGTGCGTCCGCGGTCGTCGCGCGGGGCGTTGCTGTAGCCGGTCTCGGTGAAGAACCACTGCGCCGCGTCGGGAAAGCATCGGCCGAGGACAGCCAGGTGCCGGTCGATACCCCGGGTCGGGCTGGTGCCCCTGTTGTACATGTGAGCGTTGCCCCAGTCGCTCACCGCGGACAGGTCGCCAAGCTCGCTCGCGCGCTGCGTGGTGACGTCGGTCCGCGTCGACGGACCGACGATGGGGATGGCCGATGTCCGTGGGTCAGCCTTGGCCTGGCGCCACAGCTCGCTCTGCATGAGCCGAGCATGCAGGGCCCACTCGGGATCGGTCTGACCGTCGACGACGGGGCCGTCCACCTCGTTACACCCCCCGAAGGAGTGCACGAGTGTCGACAGGTCCCCATCGACGGCGGGCAGGTAGAAGTCCGTGAACAGGCGCATCACCTCCTGCGTGACCGACTCCGCCTGCGCCCAGTCGTCCAGCTCGCCGACCGTCACGTGCCAGCGGATGCCCCGTTCGGCCAGCCTCGGCATGGTGTACTGCTGGGCGCGTGCTCCGGGTGACGTCCCGGTCGTCGCCCGCTCGCGAACCGTGCGGACGCCGAGCTCGTCGAGCAGGTCGATGACGGCGTCGGTGTGACGGTAGACCCTGGAGGCGTAGAACGACTTGGTGTTGACCGCGTACGCCTGGCACAACTCCTCGGCCTGGCGCGCGGGTACCGGCTGCAGCATCTCGGGCGCGGGCATGGGTATCGCCTCGGTCGAGAGTCCCGATGGCCGGCCGGACCCGGTGCTGCAGCCGCCGACGGCAGCGAGCGCGGCCAGGCCGAGGAACTGACGGCGCGACCAGGAATCCACCCCGTCACCCCCTTGCGCGCTCGGAGGCGCGGCTCGGCCTCATTGTCTGCGCAACGACCACGATAACCCGTGGGCGGTGTCGGGCTGAGCCGTTCGGAGGCTGCCAGGACAGCGACCCGTTCTGTGATTCTGCTGGGGCCAATGTGGTAGCGCTGAGTAAGTTCATGTGGCACTCAGTGGTAACGCTGGAGATGTGCGCGGAACGGTTTTGTTCATGACCAAACAGGACGTATCGTATGTCGCGCGCGCCCGAACTGCGGGCCTCTTTTGCGCTAGGGGACTCTCGATGAAGAAACGATTCTGCCTTGCTGTCGCCGGGATGACTGCTGCCGCTGTGGTGGCGACTGTCCCGACGATCTCGTCGGCGTCGGTTGTACAGCCCTCAGTGGTGAGCGAGGACCCTGCGAACTACACGCCCCGGGTCGTTTCCGACGGTGTTGTCCTTCGCCCGCACGTGACCGCCATCGGACAGCTCGGCAACACGATGTACGCCGGTGGCCGGTTCCACACGATCTACGACGAACAGGCGAACCAGAACCGCACGCGGGACAACTTCGTGATGTTCAACGCCGACACCGGTGCGGTCAGCTCCGCGGCGCCGAGCTTCACCGGCGAGGTGTGGGCGGTGGAGACGTTCGGAAACGCCGTGTACGTCGGTGGGGAGTTCTCCACCGTCGGCGGCGTCCAGCGGCCGCGGCTGGTCAAGCTCAACGCTGACGGCACGGTGAACCAGGCGTTCGACGCTCACCTGCGCAGCGGCCGGGTGATGGACCTGCACATGTACACCGGACCGACCGGGCCGAAGCTGTTCGTCGGCGGCAGCGCTGGCACGAAGCTGATGGCGCTGAACCCCGTCACCGGTGCGAACACCGGCTACGTCGATCTCGGCATCGCCGACAAGATCCCCAACAGCTTCGGTGACGTCACCGTGGCGAACTTCTCGATCAGCCCGGACCAGTCCAAGCTGGTGGCGGTCGGCAACTTCATGACGGTCGCTGGCCAGTCCCGCCGGCGGGCGTTCATGGCCGACCTGCCCGCGGCCGGCTCGGCGACGCTGGCCACGTGGTACTACAAGCCGTTCGAGGAGACCTGCCGGTCGACCAGGGCCCGCCGGCTGGCCTACCTCACCGATGTCGACTTCGCCCCGACCGGTGAGTACTTCGTGGTCGTCGCGACCGGGTTCACCTGGGACTTCAACGACAAGAACAAGACCGTCTGCGACGCGGCGGCCCGGTTCGAGACCCCGAAGACTCCGGCGTACGACGCAGAGGACCACCCGTTCCGGCCGACCTGGCTCAACTACACCGGCGGCGACACCATCTGGTCGGTGGCCGTCACCGGCGCCGCCGTCTACGTGCAGGGTCACTTCCAGTACCTGGACAACACCGACGGGGTCAGCACCAACCTCGACCCGGATGCGGTTCCCCGCAAGGGCATCGGCGCCATCGACCCGGACACCGGCCTGGCGCTGAGCTGGAACCCGGTGAAGCCAGCCCAGCAGGGCGGCAAGCAGCTGCTCGCCACCGCCGACGGTCTCTGGGTGGCCTCCGACAGCCAGCGCTTCAACGGTGAGCCCCGCTACGGCATCGCCTTCGCTCCCCTCCCGTAGTCAGCGGCTCTGCTGGGCCGGTCGTCTGCGCCGGTGCGCCGGACCTTCCGCAAGCGAGCCCCCGCACGCTCGTTGGTAGCATGCGTCCTCGGCGGGAGGGGGCGCGTGAAGGTTCTGCAGCTGCACAACCACCACGAGAGCCTGGGCGGAGCGATGGACGTCTTGGCGCACGAGGCCGCGCTGCTCGGCGCCGGTGGGCATGAGGTGCGCGAGTACAGCCTGCCGCCGACGACCCAGCTGGGGCTCGGTCCGGTGCGGGCGGGCCTGAAGGCGGTGTGGAACGTCGAGGCGTGCCGCGACGTCGAGGAGCGGATCCGGGCCTTCCGACCGGACGTGGTCCACGTGCACACCCCGTTCCCGTTACTGTCGCCGGCGGTGTTCCGCACGGCCAAGAAGTTGGGCGTGGCGACCGTGACCACGCTGCACAGCTATCGCTACTCGTGCATCGCGGCGACCTGTCATCGCGACGGGGCGGTGTGCGAGGACTGCGTCGGCAAGCGTCTGAAACTCCCGGGTCTGCAGCATCGGTGCTACCACGACAACGTCGGTGCCAGCGCGGCGCTGACGCTGAGCCTGGCGCTGCACCGTGGCATCGGCACGTTCCACCAGTCGGTGGACCGGTTCCTCGCCCTCACCGGCTTCTCCCGGCAGCTGCTGATCCGAGACGGCATCCCGGCCGACAAGGTGGTGGTCAAGCCCAACTCGGTCCCCGACCCCGGGGTGGCGGCCGGAGGAGGCTCAGATCCGCGTTACGTCGCGTTCGCCGGGCGGCTGCTCGACATCAAGGGTGTCGAGACGATGCTGGCGGCGTGGGACCGCGCCGAGCACGGGGACCTCCAGCTGCGGATCGCCGGCGACGGCCCAATGCGCCCGCTGGTCGAAGAGCGGTGCCGCCGAGATCCGTCGGTGTCGTACCTGGGCTGGCTCGCCGAGGACGATGTGTTCACCCTGATGCGAGGTGCGCAGGCGGTGCTGGTGCCATCGGAATGGTACGAGGGGGGCGCCCCGCTGGTGCTGCTGCGGAGCCTGGCGGTCGGTACGCCGGTGATCGCCTCCGACCTGGACAACATCAGCGCCGAGATGCTCGACGACGACGCGGGAGCAGCCTTCGGCGTCGGTGACCCGGTGGCATTGGCGGCGGTGCTGACCGGGCTGGTCAAGCACCCCGAGCAGTGGCGACGCCGCCGCGCGAATGCCCGCGGCTCGTACGAGCGGCGGTACTCCCCGACGGCGAACTTGGGCAAGCTCGAAGCGGTCTACGCCGGGGCGGTTCGATCCGACCGTCAGTCTGCCGGAGCCGGTTCGTGAAGGTCCTGCAGCTGCACAACCACCATCAGAGCCTGGGTGGCGCGATGGAGGTCCTCGCGCACGAGGCGTTGCTGCTGACCGACGGCGGCCACCAGGTGCGGACCTATGCGCTCCCGGCCGCCCATGAGCTAGGCCTTGGCCCGCTGCGCGCCGGGATGAAGGCGGTGTGGAACGTCGAGGCATGCCGCGAGGTCGAGACCCAGATCCGCGACTTCCGCCCCGACGTGGTGCACGTACACACCCCGTTCCCACTGCTGTCGCCCGCGGTGTTTCGTACCGCCAAGGGACTCGGGGTGCCTACGCTCACCACCCTGCACAGCTACCGCTACTCGTGCATCGCCGGCACCTGCCATCGGGACGGGGCGGTGTGCGAGGACTGTGTCGGCAAGCGACTGAAGCTGCCTGGGCTTCGGCACCGGTGTTACCACGACAGCGCGGGCGCGAGCGCCGCGCTGACCATCAGCCTGGCGTTGCACCGCCAGCTCGGGACCTTCCACCAGTCGGTCGACCGCTTTCTCACCCTGACGAGCTTCTCCCGCGACCTGCTGATCCGCGACGGCATCCCGGCCGACAAGATCGTGGTCAAACCGAACTCGGTGCCTGACCCGGGTCCGGTCACGGCTCGGGGTCCCAGCCAGCGGTACGTGACGTTCGCCGGCCGCCTGATGGACATCAAGGGCGTGCGGACGATGCTCGACGCCTGGCAACGCGCCGACCACGGCGACCTGCACCTGCGGATCGCGGGCGACGGTCCCCTGCGCCCGTTGGTGGAACAGCGATGTGCGGCCGATCCGTCGATGTCGTTCCTGGGCTGGGTCGGCGAGGCGGAGGTCTTCGACCTGATGGGCGGCGCCGAAGCGGTGCTCGTGCCGTCGGAGTGGTACGAAGGCTTGCCGCTGGTGCTGCTGCGCAGCCTGGCGGTCGGCACGCCGGTCATCGCCTCCGACCTGGACAACATCAGCGCCGAGCTGCTCGACGACGACGCGGGAGCAGCCTTCGGCGTCGGCGACCCGGTCGCGTTGGCGGCGGTGCTGACCGGGCTGGCCAAGCACCCCGAGCAGTGGCAACGCCGCCGCGCGAGTGCCCGCCGCTCCTATGACCGGCGGTACTCCCCGCCCGCCGATCTGCGCATGCTCGAGGCTGTCTACGTCGGCGTCGGAGCAACCCTCCGCTGAGTGTCAGTCGACGTCGCGCGTGGAGGCCACGCCGAGCAGCGTCGGGTACCAGGGACGGTTCCAGCCCCCGCCACCGACCGCGAGCTTCAGCCGCCTCACGAAGGCGTCCAGCAGGTACAGCGACGCCACCAGCGGCCGAGACGTGGGTGGCACGCCGAGCAGTGCGAGTCGTGGCGCGACCCGATCCACCTCGCGCACCGCCGCCTCCAACCCGTCGTCGACCAGTGCTCGGTGGAAGTGCCAGTGCAGGAAGTCGAACCCGACCGGAGCATCGTCGCTGCTGTGCTCCCAGTCCCAGGCGGCGAGCCGTGGGCCCGACCAGGCGAGGTTGCTGGGGATCCAGTCCCCGTGCATCCGGCCGAACTCCAACAGTGCCGACTGCCGCTCGAGTCGCTCCAGCCAGGCGGCGAGGACCGTGGCGTCCTCCTCCCCACCACCCCGGACGGCTGCGAGGTCAGCACGCAGCCGCTGGGCGTACGTCGAGCCTGCCAGCTGCCGACGCGATACCACGCCGGACCGGGCCACCTCCCTCATCGCCTCGGTAGTGGCTTCGGCGCCTTTGGCGCGGTGCAGATTCTCCGGCAGCGGGCTGCCGACCGTGTAGGCGGAGTCGCGCCAGTCGCCGGCCGCCAGCAGCCTCGGCACGAGCACCGACTCGACCCCACCCCCCATGGCGGCCATCGCCGTCGCCTCGGTGCGAACCAGTTGTTTGGTCGCGACCGTCGTGCCGAGCTTTGCGTATCCCACCCCGGCCCCCGCGGGGTCGAGCAGCTGCAGAACCGGCTTGGCATTGGGGTTGTTGCGGCGCAGCGCGATAAAGGCAAGGAGGTCGGGGATGGCAAGCTGTGTGGCGAGGTGCCGCAAGATGAGCACCTCGTCCAGTCGATCGGCGCGGAACCGACGATCGACGCTCACGACCAGCCGGTGCGGGAACAGCTGGTCCAGCATGCCTGCGGCGTATCCGCTGGCCAGCGCGCGGCGCAGCGATCGCGACACAATCGTGCGTTGGGCTGCGTAGCGGCGAAACGATGCAACCGATGCCGCTCGTGTTGCCATCGGGACCAGGAACCGCGCCGTCCTGGGATGCGGGAGCACCGCGTAGTTCTCGAGAACGACATGGCCGCTAGGAGCTGGACCGAGCGTGACCGCGACGGGTGAGTCGCCACCGGGTTGCCAGATGCGGTCGATATACGTCCGCAGCCGGGCATCGACGGTCGCCATCGTGGCGGGCCTCACTGGGACTGCTGGGCCCATGCCGGCTCCCCATCGTTCATCTGGTGTACATCTTAATCTACGTCCAAATGGGGCATAGCGCAGCAAAGTTGGCGGGCGAGCGGGGCTCAGCCGATCTCGACGATCTTCAGATCTCCCTTGATCATGATGTTGAACTCGTGGCGTGCGGCGTACTGCTCGAGCGGCCGGTGCGAAAGGCTCGGGCTCCAGAACCGCACCGGGCGCGCCGTCTTGAGGCGCACGTTGATCCGATCCGGCTCCACCTTGATCCGGCGGGCGTCTGGGTACTCCTCGCTCACCCGCACATCGCGCCACAGCGCCAGGAAGTGCCGACCGTCACGCTTCTGCAGCAGCATGTGGTGCAGGTCGCGCCCACCGCCATTGATGGCCATCGTCAGCGGCTTGGGGGTGAAGGTGGGCCCCCGGTCCTCGAGCAGTCGGAAGAGTCGCTTGATGGCGTAGAACTCCGGCTTGCGGCGCCAGGTGTCCGGCGTCGCTGCGCGGACCGAGTCTCTGGGCATGGCGACGAGTCCCCAGTGCGACTCCAGCTCGGCGGTGCGGTTAATCGTGCGCTGGCTGTGGCGGTCGATTCTGTCCGGGTCGTCGAGGAGCTCGAACCGCCCATACATGGCATTGCGCTGCAGATAGTCAAAGATTCCCCGCACCGCGTAGACCGCCGAAGCGGACTCCGGGATGGTGCGGCTGCGATTGGTCTGCGGTGAGTTGTTGTAGCCGGACTCGGTGAAGATGTACGGCCTGATGCCAGGAAAGCACGGCCGCAGGATGCGCAGGTGCTCGTCGAGGCCACGCGAGGGGCTGGTGCCCTTGTTGTAGAGGTGAGCGTTGCCCAGCTCCGACCAGCGGCTGAGGTCGCCGAGTCGCCTGGCCTTCTTGGCAGTGAAATCGGTGCGCGTCGACGGGCCGGCAATCGGGATCCCGCGCGTCAGGCGGTTCGACTTCGCCTGCTCCCACAGCGCCTTCTGCATCCGGCGCGCATGCCGATCCCACCTGGGATCTGGCCTGCCGTTGCCCCGTGGCCCCTCGATCTCGTTGCACCCGCCGAACGAGTGCATGAGCTGGCTCAGGTCGCCGTCGACGCGGGGGGCATAGCGGCTGGTGAGGAAGTCCATCACCGCTCGGTTGGCGTGCTGGGCGTGTCGCCATTCGCTGAGCGTGCCGACCGTTCCATGCCACCGGATGCCTTTGCGTGCCAGCTGCGGCATCGCGCGCAGCTGGTTCTGGGTGCCGAGGGACGACCCGGTGGTGATGCGCTCGCGAATGACCCTGACGCCGAGCTCGGTGAGCAGATCCATGACCGCGCCGGTGTGACCGTAGGCGGTATGGGCATAGAAGATCTTGGTGTTGACCAGATAGTTCTTCACGATCTCGTCGGCGCGCCGGGCCGGGATCGGCGCCAGTCCCCGCAGGGGCAGCGCAGCTGAGCTGACGGCGCCCCACGGCAGGGTGGCACCGGCAGCGCCGACACCGACCGTGGACAGGAAGTCGCGTCTCCTCATCTTCAGGCTCCTCGGTGAGTCCACGTGCCGTGTTCGGCCGTGGTGACCGGAGTCAACGGGCGGACCGCACCAGTGACTGAAAGTGACAATATAGTCACTAGCGGTCACATTAGTAGTGGATGCCTCGAAGGTGTCTGAACAGATGAGGGCTGCTGTCCGAGCGGACGACCGGGCCGGGTTCGCCCGGTCCGGTGGAAGTCACGAGCTCGGGTAGCCGCGCTCCCAGTCGAGGTCGCGCCCGATCAGCTCGTAGAGCTCGGCGTTGAACGGCCGGTAGTACTCGGCCAGGCGCGCCTTGGTGGCTGGCTCGATTGGCGGCTGGGTGCGGCTGTTGTAGGGCACCAGCGTGACCTCGTGCCGTACGGGCAGCCGCAGGAAGTCCTGCACGGCGTCGAACGTCGTGGCCGCCTCACGGAAGAGGTCGTCGGCCCGCACGATCAACAGCCGGTCCGCGGGGATCCGTTCCAGCCAGGGCCGCAGGTGCTCGGCGTAGCGACCG
>JACCUZ010000011.1 GCA_013698395.1 Sporichthyaceae bacterium | reverse complement strand
GAGCTGGTGGGGGTGGATCTGGCTCGGGTGAACACGCGGGTGACCGCCCTGGCCCAGGCTCAGTCCGCCGACATCGCCGCGCGCATGGAGCGGGAAGGGGTCCAGCTGCTGCGCGGGGTCGGCCGGCTCGATGGACCTGGCCGGGTGGTGGCCGCCGTGGACGGCGGTGGCGAGGAGCGCATCGACGCCGACGCCGTGCTGTTGGCGACCGGCGCACATCCCCGCGTACTGCCTGACGCCGCCCCCGACGGCGAGCGGATCCTGACGTGGGAGCAGGTCTACGAGCTGGACCGGCTTCCCGAGCACCTCGTCGTCGTCGGCTCAGGCGTGACGGGTGCGGAGTTCGCCTCGGCGTACACGGCGTTGGGCAGCGACGTGACCCTGGTGTCCAGCCGCGAGCTCGTGCTGCCCGGGGAGGACGCCGACGCGGCCAACGTGCTGGAGGACGTGTTCCGGCGCCGGGGGATGACCGTGCTCTCGAGGTCGCGAGCGGAGTCGGTCCGCCGGTCCGGGGACGGGGTCGTCGTGACTCTGGCCGATGGTGCGGCGGTTGAGGGCAGCCACTGTCTGATGGCGGTGGGCTCGATCCCGAACACCTCAGGCATCGGCCTGGAGTCCGCGGGCGTCCGGCTCGATCAGGGGGGGTTTGTCGAGGTGGACCGGGTGTCGCGCACGTCGGTGTCGGGGGTGTACGCGGCCGGGGACTGCACCGGTGTCCTCATGCTGGCCTCGGTGGCCGCGATGCAGGGCCGCATCGCGATCGCGCACCTGCTCGGCGACGCCGTGACACCGCTGAACCTGCGCGCGGTCTCGTCGAACGTGTTCACCGATCCCGAGATCGCGACGGTCGGCTGGACGGAGAAGGACGCGACCTCCACGGTCATGATCAAGCTGCCGCTGGCCACCAACGCGCGCGCCAAGATGCAGGGTGTGCGCGACGGTTTCGTCAAGCTCTTTGCGCGCACGGGGTCCGGGACGGTGGTCGGCGGAGTCGTGGTGGCCCCCCGGGCCAGCGAGCTGATCTACCCGGTCGCCCTGGCGGTGGACGGCCGGCTCACGGTGGACCAGCTGGCGCACTCGTTCACGGTCTATCCGTCGCTCAGCGGTTCGGTGGCCGAGGCGGCCCGGCAGCTGCACACCCGCGTCTGGCAGGGCTGAGCCGTCAGCCGTCGCAGCAGCTCAGAAGTCGCCGCCACCGAAGTCGCCGCCGCCGAAGTCGCCGCCACCGAAGTCACCACCGGAGTCACCACCGCCGTAGTCCCCGCCACCTCCGTCGCCGTAGTCGCCCCCACCCCCATCGCCGCCGCCTCCGCCGTCACCGGCGTCTTGACCGTCCTGGTAGCCGTCGGAGTAGGAACCGTCCCCGCCGCCGAACCCGCCGGAGAGCATCGACCCGAGGAACAGCCCGGGCAGCAGTCCGGTCATCGCGAACGGGGAGAAGTACCCCTGGGCATACGGCCCGTACCCGGGGCCGCCTTGCCAGTAGGGAGCCCGCCCAGCGCCCACCGGGACCTTGCGCACGTCCGGCTCGGCCCCCATCCGCACCCGCTCCGCGTCCGCCGGGCACGCGGGGACGGACCGTGGCACACCCCCTGGCGGTGCCCAGTCGACGTTCTCGGCCGACGGGCCGTGCTGCGGGTTGAAGAAGCAGGGGGGCAGTCGGCTCGGCACCGGCTTGCCGGCCAGCCGGGCCTGCACGCACGCCATGGCGTAGCGCCCGTCCTCGAGGATCCCGGTGATGCCGCGGACGTCGTCGGGCGCGCGCACCCGGTTCAGCGCCGCCTTGGCCGAGTCGTAGGAGTCCAGCGCCCGCCGGTAGTCCTGTCGGGTGGCCTCGTCGAGCTGGCGGCCGGCGGTCTCGGTGTCGAGCAGTGCGACGTCCTCGCCGAAGCGGGTGACGTCTTCCTCGGCGACGGACTTCACTGACTGCAGCGACTCGAGCTCGCGCTGCTTCTCCCTGCGCTGGGACCGGCTGGACACGAACGCGATGCCGATGCCGAGAAGCACCAGCAGGATGAGCAGCTCCATGCTGCGTCAACTCCCCCGGGTGGGCTTGAGGTTCCTCGTCAGTCCGTGATCTCGCAGATCACGGCTCCGCTCGTCACCGTAGCCCCCACTTCAGCGGTCAATCCCCTTACTGTCCCCGACTTGTGCGCCGTCAGCGGCTGCTCCATCTTCATGGCCTCCAGCACCACGACCGGGTCGCCCTCGGCCACCTGCTGGCCATCCTCGGCGACGACCTTGACGATGGTGCCCTGCATCGGGCTGGTGAGGGTGTCGCCGTCTGCGGCCGCGCCGGCCTTTTTCCTCCTAGCGGCCGCACGCCGGACCGGCCGGGCTCCCGCCGCGCCCGTCTTCGCCAGTCCGGCGGGCAGGACGACCTCGAGCCGACGGCCCCCGATCTCGACGACCACTCGCTCGCGCTGCACGGGCTCCCCCGCTTCGGCGGTGTCCCCGGCGTACGGCTCGATGGTGTTGGCGAACTCCGTCTCGATCCAACGGGTGTGGACGGTGAAGGGGTCGGAGGTGAAGGCCGGGTCGCTGACGACGGCCCGGTGGAAAGGAATCACTGTCGGCATGCCGTCGACCTCGAACTCGGCGAGGGCGCGCCGCGAGCGCTCCAGGGCCTGCGTGCGGTCGCGTCCCGTCACGACCAGCTTGGCCACCAGCGAGTCGAACGAGCCGGGCACCGTTTCCCCGATCTCGTAACCGGCGTCGAGGCGCACGCCCGGGCCGCTCGGGACGGCCCAGCGGGTCAGCCTGCCGGGGGCGGGCAGGAAGTTGCGGCCGGGATCCTCGGCGTTGATGCGGAACTCGATCGAGTGACCGCGCAGCGGCGGGTCGGCGAAGCCCAGGCGCTCGCCGTCTGCGATGCGGAACATCTCGCGGACGAGGTCGATGCCGGTGACCTCCTCGGTGACCGGGTGCTCGACCTGCAGTCGGGTGTTCACCTCGAGGAAGGAGATCGTGCCGTCCTGGCCGACCAGGAACTCGCAGGTGCCGGCGCCCTCGTAGCCGGCCTCGGCGAGGATCGCCTTCGAGGCGCGGTAGAGCTCGGCATTCTGGTCCTTGGTGAGGAACGGTGCGGGTGCCTCCTCGACGAGCTTCTGGTGCCGCCGCTGCAGCGAGCAGTCCCGGGTCGACACCACCACCACGTTGCCGTGGCGGTCGGCGAGGCACTGCGTCTCGACGTGACGCGGCCGGTCGAGGTACTTCTCGACGAAGCACTCACCGCGACCGAAGGCGCCCACCGCCTCACGCACCGCCGACTCATAGAGGTCAGGGATCTCCTCGAGGGTGCGAGCAACCTTGAGGCCGCGGCCACCGCCGCCGTACGCCGCCTTGATCGCGACCGGCACGCCGTGCTCCTTCGCGAACGCGACGACTTCGGCCGCGTCCTGGACCGGTTCCTTTGTGCCGGCGACCAGCGGGGCCCCGGCGCGCTCGGCGATGTGCCGCGCCTTGACCTTGTCCCCCAGCGCGTCGATGGCGGACGGTGGTGGGCCGATCCAGGTCAGCCCGGCGTCGAGCACGGCCTGGGCGAAACCGGCGTTCTCGGCGAGGAAGCCGTAGCCGGGATGGACGGCATCGGCACCTGACTCCTTCGCGGCGCCGAGGATCTTGTCGATTTCGAGGTAGGAGTCGGCCGGGGTGCTGCCGTCCAGTGTGAATGCCTCGTCGGCAACTCGGACGTGAAGCGCGTCGCGGTCCGGGTCGGCGTAGACGGCAACGCTCGCGAGGCTGGCGTCCCTACACGCCCGGGCGACGCGCACGGCGATCTCACCGCGGTTGGCGATCAGCACCTTGCGCACGTTGGACTCCTCGTCTGGCTGGGCCAGGAGTGTAGAGGTGGGCGGATCGCAGTCGTCGTTCCACGCGATCGGCACGGTGTGCTTCCCGGCTCTCGGCTGTTCGGCTGATCGCGGGATCCACCGACTGGTCATTGTGGACTAGTCCGTATGGCGCCGCGAGCGGTCCAGTGTGAACCGGTATCTCAAGGCATGCCTGATAAGTGCTCTACTCGCTGGAGCACGTCACTTACGGCGCGTCATCGCGGCAGCGCCCTGTGTCTTCCCGGGCATTAGACCAGCCATCCCGATTCGCTATTCACGAGCGATCAGCGCCAGATCACTGCGTGGGGGACAGCAGGGCAGCGCGTCCGCCTTTCGCTTCGCCGGGTCTGGCCGAGCGGCATCGCTGATTCGCGACACCTGAACCAGCATGGGAGGGATTCGTGTCATGACAGGTGCCACTGGAACAGTCGCACGAGTAGTAGTGGGACGCAGACGCGTCAGCTTGGTGGTACTGGCCGCGGGTGTTCTGGTGGCGGGTCTGCTCTCGCCGACCGGCGCGTTCGCAACGCACGGCGACGTAAGCCTGTCGGGCAGCAACTTCGAGATCGACACCGACGCGAACCTCAAGGTGGATCACGCGGATCCTCCGTCGATCGACTGGGCGACCGTGCCCGAGACCCGCAAAGCCGAGCTGTTCACCGGCGCCAAGGACGAGTCCTTCCGGGAGGGGACCAAGGAGGACACTGCTGTTCCCACCGTGGTGACCGGCAGCATCCCGCCGAACAAGAGCGACCTGCTGACCTTCGGCGTCTACCTGGAGAAGAACACCGCCGGGCGTTTCCTGCACCTCTTCTGGCACCGAGTCCAGGAGCCCGTCGGGACGACGAACATGGACTTCGAGTTCAACAAGTCCGCCCAGCTCAGCACCAACGGGGTCACGCCGGTCCGTGTCGCCGGAGACTTGCTGATCCAGTACGACCTGTCCCAAGGTGGCTCCAACCCGACGATCTGGGTGTCGACCTGGATCACCGGCTCCAACGGCGAGACCAAGGCGGACTGTGAGGCCGCCAACAGGCTCCCCTGCTGGAGCGACAAGACCGACTTCACCGCCGGCGGGGACGCCACCGGGTCGATCAACACATCATCCATCCCGGCGGGCGAGGCCGACGGGCTGGGCGCCATCTCGCCGCGCACGTTCGGTGAGGCCTCGCTGGACTTCGACGCCCTCTCCGGCAACGACCCGTGCGTGGGCTTCGGCAGCGCCTACCTGAAGAGCCGCTCTTCGGACTCGTTCACCAGTGCGCTGAAGGACTTCATCCCGCCCACGTCGCTCGGCTTCAACGACTGCGGCGCCATCAAGATCACCAAGATGCGCAAGCACGCCGCCTCAGGCGCCGGCGACCATCCGCACGCGGGTGTGACGTTCACCGTGACCGGCGGCGGCCTGCCCGCAGCAGGGGTCCCGGCAGTCACCGACTCCTCCGGAGTGGCCTGCGTCAGCAGCCTTCCCCTCGGTTCCTACACCGTGACCGAGACGGTCCCGGCCGGCTACCTAGGCGAGGCAGCCAAGACGGTCGTGGTCGACACGGCGGCCAGCTGCGCCGACGCCACCTACGTGGGTGAGACGGTCCGCTTCGACAACATGCCGCTGACCGACCTGACGGTCTCCGTCTCGTCGCAGGTGGTCGGCGGGACGAACAGCAAGATCACCTGCACCAACCTGACCCCGACCCCCCCGGACCCGACACCGACCGCCTTCGACGACCTCTCGGAGACCGTCAAGGACCTCGTCCCGGGTACCTACACCTGCATTGTGGTGATCGACCCGTAGGACCACCACGGCAGTAGCGGAAGAGCCAGGTCGGCACGCTCCGGCCTGGCTCTTCGGCATGGCACGACTCCCGCTCAGACATCACACGGGCTGTCACACGGCAGGAACGGATGCTCGGATCACCCAACCAGGAGGTGTCCGATGACCGCCACGATCGACCACATCACGACCACTGCCCACGACTCGGCTGCGTTGTCGAGCAGCGAGCTGCTGCTCGCCGTCCTGCAGGACACGGTGTCGGTCTGTGCGCAGGAGGACCCGGACCGGCTGCACTCGTGGCTCCCGGCCGGACGCGCCGCGGTGGCCCTCTCACGGCTCGCGCGGGAGGCGACCGCCGACCTGGGCAGCCGGCCGGGGACCACCCTCACCGACGGACCGGGCGTCGTCGTGGTCCGCGACCTGGTGTCGGCGACGCAGGCGCTGGGCTCGGCCGTCGCGACTGCGCCGTCGGCTCCTCACCGCGAGGTGATCGCGATGGTCCCGCTCGCCAAGGGGCTGCAGGCGGCTTTCGTGGTCGCCCTGACGCCGCGCCACTGACGCTGCACACTGGCCCGAGCGGGAAGGGACACCGATGCTGCTCATCAAGCTGCTCGGACGGCCGGCGGTGCTCGCCGACGGCGTCGAGGTCCCGGGCCCGCGCGGCAACAAGGCCTGGGGTCTGCTCGCATACCTCGTCGGGAGTGGCGCGCCGGTGCCCCGTGACCGCCTGGTCCCGCTGCTGTTCCCCGACGCGGAGGACGGGCTTGCGGCCTTGCGCTGGAACCTCGCCCAGCTGCGCCGCTGCTTGGGCCACCCGCAGGCCTTCGCCGGTGACCCGGTGCAGCTGGCCCTGGGCGCCGGGGCGAGGGTGGACATGCAGCTGCTGGCCGCCGCGCCGTGGTACGAGGTGACGGACGAGGTCGATCTTGGTGCGCCGCTGCTCGAGGGCATGACGTTCCCGTCCTGTGCCGGTTTCGAGCTGTGGCTCGAGGGTGAGCGCCGGCGAGTCGCAGGCCTGGCCGCGGCCGCGCTGCGAGAGGCAGCCCGCGCCCAGAC
>JACCUZ010000465.1 GCA_013698395.1 Sporichthyaceae bacterium | reverse complement strand
GGCTCACTCTGGGCCGGGGCGGCCTGGACGGGAGCTGCCTGGACGGGGGCTGCCTGGACGGGAGCTGCCTGGACCGGGTCGGAGTACACGTCGGCCGAGTACGACAGCGAGTTCCTCAACGCCTGGTGGGGGGGCCGGCCGGACTGGAACCAGCACATCCCAGGCGAGGTCAGCGATCCGAAGCCGGCCAGCTGTCGTGAGGCTCGACAGGACTGCCGAGGGTAGGACCACTCAACCGCTAGGCCAGCCGGGACCCGGCACCGATGGAGATCGTCCATCGGCGCCGGGTCCCGCTGTAGTCAGGGGCTGTCGATGCCGAAGGGGAAGGGGGAGGTGGAGGATGGAGAGGTCTGCGACCGGCCAGGAGCCGTCGTTGGTGCGGCTGAGCCGGTTGCACCTGATGGTGCTCGGCACGGTTCTCGCCGCCTTCGCCTGCATCGGCGCCACGCTCCTGGTGCCTCGCGCCCTCGACAGCCCCCCTGAGGTCTGGCGGCTGCTGTTGCTCGCCATGGTGATCATCGCCGGGGACATGGCGGTCCTCCACCTCCGGTTCGGCCGTGACCAGTACACCTTCACCTGGTCGGAGGCATCGGTCCTGATCGGCCTGGTGCTGGTGCCCTGGCCGTGGTTGACCCTCGTCGCCCCTGCCTCGGTGGCGTTAGCCCACCTGGTCGCCCGGCGCAACCCCCTCAAGGTTGCGTTCAACGCGGCGTCCATCACCGTCGGCGCGACGCTCGCACGCGCGGTCTGTGCCCTGATCGTCGGTGACCGGCAGGTCCACGACCCGAGCTCGGTGACGGCGGTGGCCGCCTTGGTCGCTGCAGCATGCGTCTACTTCGTCTGGAACAGCGTCACCGTCTCCGCAGCCATCGCGCTCTCGTCGAACCTGCCGTTCCGCGACGTTGTCCGCAACGGGCTCCTGCTCAAGGTGGCCGTGCTACTCGGCAACACCGTGGTCGCGCTCCTGCTGGTCACCGCTCAGTGGGGCGGCACGACAGCCGTCTTCATTCCCTTCTCCGTCGTCCTGCTCTATCTGAGTTACCACGGTTACCTGCGGGCACTGAAGGAACGCGATGTGTGGCGCCAGCTCAACGGCGCCGCGAAAGAGCTCAGCCGACTGGACGAGCTGGAGGTCGCGACCGCAGCGGTCGGACGGGCGACTCAGCTGTTCAAGGCCGAGACCGCGGAGGTGGCCCTGTTCAACCCCAAGCTGGACTACGTCACCGTGGTCTGCCGCGCGCCCGACGGGCAGATCTCCTTGCGCAAAGAACCGGTGTACGACCGGGACCCGGCCATGGACTCGGCCGGAACCGTCAGAGTGGCCCACCTTGGCGGGGCAGAGCAGAACTGGACAGTGGCACCTCTGGAAGGCGTCGGAGGCTCGTTGGGATCCCTACGTCTCGGGTTCCACCAAACGACTGCAATCAGCGAGCGCGAGCAGCAGGTGCTCAGCACCTTCACCCATGGCGTGACCACCAGCCTGCAGAACGCGCGGTTGTACGGAGAGATGCGCACGCAAGCTGCGGTCAACGAGCACGAGGCGACGCACGACTCGCTGACCGGCCTGGCGAACCGCAACCTCCTGCGCCTGCGGCTGGCGGCCGCCCTCGCCGAAGCCGACAACAACCACACCTCGGTCGGCCTGCTGCTCCTGGACCTCGACCACTTCAAGGAGATCAACGACACCCTCGGTCACAGCGCAGGTGACGACCTGCTGCGGGGGATCGCTGAGCGGCTCACCGACTGCCTGAGACCCCACGACCTCGTCGCTCGACTCGGCGGCGACGAGTTCGCGATCCTGCTGTGCGGGCTGCCGTCCGGAGCGGCCGCCGACAGCGTCGCCAAGGGCGTACTGCGGGAGCTCTCCGAGCCCATCGATCATGAAGGCCTCCGGCTGGTCGTCGAGGGCAGCATCGGTGTGGCCTCCTACCCCGAGGACGGCACGAGCAGCGAGGAGCTGCTCCGTCGTGCTGACGTGGCGATGTATCAGGCGAAGGAGTCACGCGCCTCGTTCGCGCACTACCGCGTCGACCGGGACGCGTCGAGCGTGAGCCGGTTGACCCTGGCTGCCGAGTTGCGCAATGCGATCCCCGACGGCGAGCTCGTCGTGCACTACCAGCCGCAGGTTGACCTCGTGTCCGGTGAGGTCGTGGGCGCCGAGGCGCTGGCCCGGTGGCAGCACCCGACCCGCGGACTCCTGGGGCCGGTTGACTTCGTCGACGTGGCGGAGCACTCCGGGCTGGTGCGGGAGTTCACCCTGCACATCCTCGACCGGGCCGTCGCCGAGTGCGCGGTGTGGGGCGCGGCAGGCCTCGACGTGGACGTGTCGGTCAACCTCTCCGCGCGCAACCTCCTGCACCGGGACCTGCCCGTCGACGTCGCCCAGATCCTGGAGCGGCATGGTCTGCCGGCGCACCAGCTCATCCTGGAGATCACCGAGACCACGATGATGAGCGAGCTCGAGGTCGTCGAGGAGGTCCTCGCCGGTGTGCGACGCCTCGGTGTGCAGCTCTCGGTCGACGACTTCGGCACCGGCTACTCCTCGCTGGCGTTCTTGCAGCGGATCGCTGTCAACGAGATCAAGGTGGACCGGTCCTTCATCAGCGTGCTGACGTCCTCACAGAGCGACGCCGCCATCGTCCGCGCCACGGTCGAGCTGGCACACAGTCTCGGACTGCGCGTGGTGGCCGAAGGGGTCGAGACAACCGACCAGCTCGCCGCTTTGAAGGCTCTCGGGTGCGACCTCGGGCAGGGCTGGCACTTCGGTCGACCTGGACCCAGCCTCGCGACGCGAGACCTGTTGGCCCGTAGCGGCCGCCGTCAGGTGGCACCGGCGGGACTGTCGCTGGTCCGGCAGCAGGCAGCCGGCGCCTGACCGCGGCTGTCTCGCCGTACTCTCTGGTCGTGGCGGGCCTGGACCTCGAGGCGGCGGGCGTCGCCGACGTACAGAGCGCGATGACCCGAGGCGAAATCACCAGCGTCGAGCTCGTGCGGGCCTACCTCGAACGGATCGATGCGTACGACCGCCGCGGCCCCGCCGTCCACGCGATCCGCTGCCTCGCTCGCGCCGCCGAGGCCGAGGCGGCAGCCCGTGACCGCGAACGTGGGGACGGGGCAACGCGAGGCCCCCTGCACGGGGTGCCGGTGCTCGTGAAGGACAACATCGATGTCGCCGGCCTGCCGACGACCGCCGGGGCGCTGGCCCTCGAGCACTCGGTGCCCGAGCGAGATGCCGAGCTCGTCACCGCCCTGCGCGACGCCGGTGCGGTCATCCTGGGCAAGACCAACCTCACCGAGCTCGCCAACTTCATGACCGAGGGCATGCCGAGCGGCTACTCGTCCCTGGGTGGCCAGGTGCTCAACCCCTACGACGTCACGATCTCCCCGTGCGGGTCCAGCAGCGGGTCGGGGGCGGCAGCGGCGCTCGGCTTCGCGACCGTCACGGTCGGGACGGAGACCGATGGGTCGATCATCTGCCCGGCTGACGCGCAGAGCCTGGTCGGAGTCAAACCGACGCTCGGCGTGGTGAACGGCAGGGGGATCCTGCCCGTCGCCACCAGCCAGGACTGTGCCGGGCCGATGACCCGCTCCGTCGCGGACGCCGCCGTGCTGCTCGCTGCCCTCGCCAGGGCCGATGTCGACCTGAGGCCCGGCGCGTTGGCCGGCACCCGGGTGGTGGTGCCGCCATGCCCCGAGGAACTCCACGACGAGGACCGTGCACTCTTCCTTGTGGCGATCGAGGACCTGCGCAGGCAGGGCGCCGAGATCATCGACGTCCCGGCCCTCGTCGAGACCGACGAGACACCGGTGTTCGTCTACGAGTTCGCCCGCGACGTGGATGCCTATCTCGCCGGGCTGCCCGAGCACGCGCCGATGCGCACCTTGGCCGACGTCGCCAGGTGGAACGACGCGCACGCCACGCAGGCTCTCAAGTTCGGCCAGAAGTACGTCCGGGAAGCGATCGCCGTGGATCACCAGGCACAGCGGTCGGTCTACCTTCTGGCCCGCGCGCGAGACCGCGCGGTCGCGGGTGAGCACGGCATCGACGCCATCCTGCAGAGCCACGGTGCCGGTGCTGTGGTGACACCGTCATGGCGCGGCGCCGGAGTGGCCGCCCGTGCCGGCTACCCGAGCGTCACCGTTCCCGCCGGTTACCGCCCGTCGAGCCGGCGACCGTTCGGGATCACCTTTCTCGGTCCGGCTCGGTCCGAGGCCGCCCTGCTGTCACTGGCGCTGGACTATGAGCAGGTCAGTGGCGCACGGCGCCCAGTGTCCGAGGTCAACCCGTCGCTGTTCCGGGGGTGAGCCGCTCTCTCAGGCGGTCGCGACCACGAAGAACCGCTCGGCCAGCCGACCTTCCGGCAACCCCGCCGCCAGCGCGTTGGCGCCGTACCACTCCCGCAGCCGTTGCTCGAGGTCGTCCATGTGGGCGGTCTGGCTCTCGTGCGCCCGCAGCGCTGCCAGCTTGACGTCGAAGACGTCGGTGATGTCGATGTGGTGGTTGTTGTCCGGATGGGCCATCACCCATGTCTCAGCGGCCGCCCACTCCGCCAAACCTTCGTCCCGGAGCAGCTCGGGATGCGCGAACGGGTTGCGAGCGTCGGGATACACCGCGGCCATCGCCGCCGTCCCGGCGGCCAAGTGGTCGGGGTGGCTGGCGCCCACGCGCAGCCAGTTGCGCTCGGGGCTCTGGATGAGGATCCGTTGCGGACGTACCTGCCGGATGACCCGGCTGATGTCCCGGCGCAGCTCGAATGACGCCGTGAGCCGGCCGTCGGGATAGCCCAGGAAACGCACGTCGTGAACACCGACCACCTTCGCGGCCGCTTCCTGCTCCTTCCGGCGGATCTCGGGGATGTCGGCGCGGTTCACCGCCGGGTCGAAGCCCCCGGCGTCGCCATCCGTGCAGATGCAGTAGACGACCTCGGTGCCCGCGCCGGTCCAGCGGTTCACCGTCCCCGCCGCGCCGAAGTCCACGTCGTCGGGGTGGGCGGTCACCACGAGGACGCGCTGGACCTCACTGTCGTCGAGCACGGGCGCCATCGTAGGTGGCTCAAGGTGGCGGTCCCGCCCGCCGACGACCTGATGTGCGACACCTTGCTGCCCGAAAGAGTGGCCTGTTGTGTGCTGCCCTCGTCGGGCTCACCACCGCTGCTCTGCTCTCGTCGGCCGCGCCGGCGCAGGCCACAACGGTGACCCCGAGCACACGGACATTCGGCGCTGTGATCGACACGCCCGCGTCATGGGAGCGGGAGAGCGGCTGCAGCCAGACCGAGAAGAAGGGCCCGAGAAGACTCCGCAAGCTGCTCCTCTCGACGTACGGCCTGCTGCCCTCGAACATCCTTCGGCCCTGCAGCGCTGCCG
>JACCUZ010000458.1 GCA_013698395.1 Sporichthyaceae bacterium | reverse complement strand
CGGCAGCGCTGGACGAGGCGCTCGCGCGCTCGGCGCACCAGCCGTCAGCGGCTGGGGGGTCGGCATGACGCTCGGCCGGCGAGTTCTCGTCTCTCTGCTGACGGCTCCGATCCGGGTCTACCAGCTGTTCATCTCGCCCCTCCTGGGTCCGCGCTGCCGGTTCTACCCCTCCTGCTCGAGCTACGCCATCGAGGCCGTGCGCACTCGCGGGCCCGCGCGGGGAACCGCCCTGGCTCTGTGGAGGTTGCTTCGGTGCCACCCGTGGAATCCGGGCGGTATCGACCCGGTGCCGCCGCCACCCCGGCCGACCGGCTCGTTGGACCCACCCGACCGGCCCGACCCGCCCGACCCGCTTGACCCGCTAGCCCGAGTCCCGCAGGGAGCCCGAACGTGACCGCCGCCCAACCTCAGCTGTCCGCGCAGCTGCTCGAACCTCTCTATGACGCGGTCACCGCCATCATGGTGGCGTTTCATACATTGTTCAAGACAGTCGGCTTGCCTCCCGGCAGCGGCTGGGCGTGGGGGCTGTCCATCGTCGGCCTCGTGGTGGTCATCCGCATCCTGCTGATCCCCCTGTTCGTGAAGCAGATCAAGGCCCAGCGTGGCCTCCAGGTGCTGCAGCCCGAAGTCAAGAAGCTGCAGGACAAGTACAAGGGCCGCACTGATCCGGAGAGTCGGCAGAAGCAGCAGAAGGAGATGATGAAGCTCTACAAGGACAACGGGACCAACCCTCTGGCCAGCTGCCTGCCCATCCTGCTGCAGGCGCCGATCTTCTTCGCGTTGTTCCAGGTTCTCAACGGCATCGGCAAGACGCCGGCGCTGGGCAAGGGCTTCCTCTCCGACCGCGCGGCGGCTCAGGCCGCGGACGCGGAGATCTTCGGCGCCCACATCTCCGACCGGTTCCTCGGCGCCGACAGCGTGACGGTGCAGATCGTCACCGTTATCCTGATCATCTTGATGTCGGCGACGACGTTCATCACCCAGAAGCAGTTGATGAGCAAGAACATGCCGGCGGACGCGATGAACAATCCGTTCGCGCAGCAGCAGAAGATCCTGCTGTACGTCTTCCCGCTGATCTTCGCGGTCAGCGGGGTGAACTTCCCGATCGGCGTGCTGCTGTACTGGCTGACCACGAACGTGTGGTCGATGGGACAGCAGTTCTACGTCATCCGGCGCAACCCCTCGCCCGGCTCGCCGGCCTACGAGGCACTGGAGAATAGGCGCGCCGCCAAGTCGAAACGCCACATGGGAACACCTGCAACTGTCCCCAGCGGCGCCGGCTCGGACGCATCGTCGCCAGCCACTGCGCCCAGTGCCGGTGCTTCAGCGGCCACCGGTGCCGAGGCCGGAGCAGGGACCCGCCCGGCCGGCCAGCGCCAGCAGCCGAAACGCAAACGCAAGCGCTGAGGTAGCCGCTACCGCAGCGCCCTTGGCCCCGTCGTCAGCACGTTCAGCAGCGTTCCTCAGCACCCGCAGGAGAAAAACCAGATGACCCAACCCCAGCACGACGTCGACGAAGCCGTTGCTCCGGTCACCGAGGGCGCCGGAGACGCCGCGCCAGCCGTTCCCGACCTTGAGCGTGAGGGCGAGGTTGCCGCGGACTATCTGGAGGAGCTGCTCGACATTGCCGACCTGGACGGCGACATCGACATGGACGTCGAGAACGACCGGGCTCTGGTGTCGGTTGTGGGCGGTGACCTCTCGGAGCTCGTCGGCCCGGGCGGCACCGTGCTCGAGGCGCTGCAGGAGCTGACCCGCCTGGCGGTGCTGACGGCGCTCGGAAGACGGAGCCGCTTGATGCTCGACATCGGTGGCTATCGGGCCGGCCGGCGAGCCGCTCTCACCGAGCTCGGCAACTCGACCGTGGAAGAGGCCCGCCGGACCGGCCAACGCGTGCGCCTGGATCCGATGACTCCGTTCGAGCGCAAGATCGTGCACGACGCCGTGGCAGCAGCCGGTCTCACGAGCGAGTCCGAGGGCGAGGAGCCGCGACGCTGCGTCGTCATTATTCCGGCCTGATGGCCACGGGGCCCGCTGCCATGGGTCGAGACCAGGTTCCTGTTTCACGTGAAACCCGCGACGCGCTGGTCTTCGGGGACGCGCTGCCGGGCATCCAGGCGTATGCCCAGCTGCTGCGCACCGAAGGAATTCCCCGCGGCATTCTCGGGCCTCGCGAGGCAGACCGCCTGTGGGACAGGCATCTGCTCAACTGTGCGGTGGTGGCGCCCGCTCTCGCGACGGGAGCCAGCGTCGCGGACGTCGGCAGCGGCGCCGGCCTGCCCGGGGTGGTCCTCGCGCTCATCCGACCGGATCTCTCGGTTCGCCTCGTCGAACCTCTGCTGCGCCGAGCGGTCTTCCTGGAGGAGGCGGTCGAGCAGCTGGGCCTGCGTGGCGTCGAGGTGGTCCGGTCCCGCGCTGAGGACCTGCACGGGCGTTGGACCACCGACGTGGTCACTGCCCGGGCGGTGGCGCCGTTGACCCGGTTGGCCGCCTGGTGCCTGCCGCTGGTGCGCCCGGGCGGAACGTTGCTGGCCCTGAAAGGTCAGCGGGCGCAGGCCGAGCTCACGGCAGCGGCGGCTGGTCTGCCTGCGTTGGGGGCAGCCACCTGGTCGGTGCAGATGTACGGCGAAGGTCTCCTCGATGTGGCGACGAGGGTGGTCCGCATCGATCGTTCAGCGGGCGCCTCAATGCCATCCCGCCCAGCAGATCCGGGTGGCGGTCGGGAAGCGGTGCCTCCTTCACGGCGGCGGCGATGAGGCGGGCTGGCGTGGCGAGCCCGTCGGCGCCTAGGGTCCTCTGCGGACCCGCACGACCGGCTGGTGCCCGAAAGCGGCAGCAGCCGGGCAGCAGAGCTGCCAGCTGAGTGGCCGCCGTCCCTGGTTTGGTTCGTCACGCGTTGGAGGAAGCCATCAGCAGCCCGGGTACGACCACCTCTCGCGGTCTCGGTTGGCCCGACCCCTCCCCGATCGCTCTGCCCGCAGCAGAGGGGAGCGGGCTCGGTTGGCCCGAGCCGCGCCCTGTTCAGTCTGAGACCCCCGAGACCCCCGAGACCCGCGATACTCCCGACGCTCGGAACGCCGAAGCGATGGCCCCCCACGTCCCTGCTCCCAATGTGATGGCACTGGACCTGATGACTTCCGACCCGGCGGATCCGGAGCCGGTGACGCCCGACGCGCGGCCCCTGGAACCGGCCTCCGCCGAGCCGGCCGACATGGCGCCCGCCGCGACGGCCCCGGTGGCC
>JACCUZ010000414.1 GCA_013698395.1 Sporichthyaceae bacterium | reverse complement strand
TCGCTCGTCGCTGCTGCCGGCCTGGGCCACGCCGGTACGGGAGGCGGGATGACCGCGCCGGTGCAGGTGCGGCTGTGCCCAGGCGGACCACTGTTGGTCCGCGGTGCCACCGAGATCATCGACGAGGGGGGCAACGCCGTACCCGTGACCCGACCCGTCGTTGCCATCTGCCGCTGTGCGGGCTCGTCCCGCTCGCCGTGGTGCGACGGCACCCACAAGGTGCTGCGCACCCGCCGACCCCGCACACCCGACGAGCCAGCTCCGTGACCGCACCGGCCCCCGACCTGTCACCGCCACACGGCGCTAGAGGCCGGTGCAGCGGTGACAACTCGTACGGCGGCGCGCGGGCGGCGGACAACACAGTCGACCGTCCCGAACGCCGTGGCACTCGCTGTCGGCACCCGTCGCCGGCGGGGTCTCACCTTCGCTCGAACCGGCGACCGGTCACCTGGCTCGCCAAGATGCGCACCACGAGCGGACGCAGCCCGGGCGCCCACGGGTCGGGGATGTGGTCGAAGACCGCGCTCATCTCGTCCGGATCCTCGATGTGCTGGGGTTGACCGACGACCTGCACGCTCCACCCCGACGCTGACTTCATCGAAACCCCCCGAAGTGAGCTCCGCACGGACTGGGTGCGTCCAAGACCGTCAAGCACTACGTCTCCAGTGTGCTGGCGAAGCTCGGTCTCGAGCGTCGCACCCAGGCTGTGGTGCTCGCCGCGAAGCTGCTGCGCCACTGACCGGGAGCGTCAGTCCGGAAGCCTCAGCGGGTGATGGCGACCTTGAGCGCCTTGGTCTCCGCCGCCCGACCGAAGGTGTCGTAGGCGTCGATGATGGAGTCGAAAGTGAAGTGGTGGCTCACGAACCGCTCCGGGCTGAGCTTGCCCTGGGCGACGAGCTTCAGCAGCATCGGCGCCGTGGTGGCGCTGACCAGGCCGGTGGTGATGGCGATGTCCTTGATCCACAGGTCCTGGAGCTTGAGCTCCGCCGGCGCTCGTGGACACCGATGTTTGCGACCGTACCGCCGGGCCGGACGATCTCCGTGGTCATCTCGAAGGTCTCCGGCACACCCACGGCCTCGATCGCGACGTCGAGCCCGAGACCGTCGGTCATGGCCAGCACCTCGTCTTTCCAGCCCTCTCCGCGGCTGTTGACGATGTCGGTCGCGCCGAACCCGGCAGCCTGCTCCAACCGGTTGTCGTCGAGGTCGATCGCGATGACGCGGGAGGCACCGTAGAGCCCGGCGGTCATGATCGCCGCCAGTCCTACGGGTCCGACCCCGACCACGCCCACGACGTCGCCGGGCTTGACCCGACCGTTGCGCACCCCGATCTCGAAACCCGTGGGCAAGATGTCGGAGAGCACGACCGCAGCCTCGTCACTGACCCCGGCCGGCAGCTTGTGCAGGGAGTTCTCAGCGAACGGCACCCGCACGTACTCCGCCTGGGTGCCGTCGATGAGGTGGCCAAAGATCCAGCCGATACCCGAGGTGCCCTCGTCGTGCAGACAGTGCGACGGCAACTGCTGGTGGCAGTACGCGCACGAGCCGCACGAGCTGATGCACGAGATGATCACCCGGTCACCGGCGGCGAGGGTGCTTACCGCCTCGCCCACCTCGATGATCGTCCCGACACCCTCGTGTCCGAGGATCCGTCCGTCGGTCACCGCCGGGACGTCGCCATTCAGGATGTGCAGGTCGGTGTCGCAGATCGTGGTCGTGTCGACCTGGACGATGACGTCGGTGGGGTCGACGAGTGTCGGGTCGGGCACCTCCTCCCACGCCTTCTCGCCCGGGCCGTGGTACACGAGAGCCTTCATCAGCGCTGACCCCCGTGTCGCCGCGCACCGGCAGCCACCGGCGTCGCGGATGCAGCTGGACCGCGGCCCATCCTCTCGCCCGGCCCACCGGCCGTACAGGGTCGACGAGCGTCGAACGAGTCGCGGAATGAGTCACCATCGCCACGCGGCCGACTTGTCACCGCCACCCAGCGCAGGAGCACGGTGTGGCGGTGACAACTCGGGCGGAGTGCGCGGTGGGCCCGTTGCTAACGGACCCGCTCCAGCAGTCGGGTGAGGCGCAGGGTCGCGATGTCACGGGTCGCGGGCTCGAGCCACTCCGC
>JACCUZ010000381.1 GCA_013698395.1 Sporichthyaceae bacterium | reverse complement strand
AGTGTTGAGCGCGTCGGTCTGGAGCTTCACCCGGCCGAACCCGCAGCTGTCGAAGGCATGTCTGAGCAGGAGGAGCTTGCACTCGGCGTTGACCGCGGTCCCCCACCACCGTGGCCGGTAGGCGGTCCAGCCGAGGTGGACCCTCTCGTTGATCAGGTCCCAGTCACCGAGACTGCTCGTCCCCACCACGGTTCCGGCGGCGGCCGAGGCGCGCCGCCATAGCCCGCCGCCCACACCCGCTGGTCGTCCAGCGCCGCGAACAGCTCCTCGGCGTCATCCGGGACGACCGGGTCCAACCGGACCACGCGCCCCGTGAGCCGGGCCGCGGCCGGCGGGCTGACCATCAGCCCAGCAGGGAGCGGATCTGCACCGTCTCGTCGCGCCCCGGGCCGACGCCGACCGCGGAGACCGGTGCCCCCGACATCTCCTCCAGGGCGGTGACGTAGGCCTGCGCCGCCTTCGGCAGGTCGGAGAGGCTGCGCGCGGAGGAGATGTCCTCGTCCCAGCCATCGAGGAATTCATAGACCGGCCGAGCGTGGTGGAAACCGGTCTGGGTCATCGGCATCTCCTCGACCCGCTCACCGTCGACGTCGTACGCCACGCACACCGGGATCCGCTCCCATCCGGTGAGCACGTCGAGCTTGGTGAGGACGAAGTCGGTGACGCCGTTGATCCGCGCCGCGTAGCGGGCAACGACCGAGTCGTACCACCCGCATCGCCGAGGACGGCCGGTCGTCGTCCCGAACTCCGCGCCCTCGGTGCGCAGCCGTTCGCCGTCGGCGTCGCGCAGCTCGGTGGGGAAGGGCCCCGAGCCGACACGGGTCGTGTACGCCTTGACGACGGCGATGACCCGGTCGATGCGGGTCGGCGGGATGCCCGACCCCGTGCAGGCCCCGCCGGCTGTGGGGTTGGACGAGGTGACGAAGGGATAGGTGCCGTGGTCGACGTCGAGCAGCGTCGCCTGCCCGCCCTCGAGCAACACGATGCGACCCTGGTCGAGAGCAGCTGCAAGGACGAGGGTGGTGTCGGCCACCATCGGGCGCAGCCTCTCGGCGTACGACAAGAACTCCTCGCTCACCTCGTCGACCGTGATGGCCCTGCGGTTGTAGACCTTCACGAGCAGATGGTTCTTCTGCTCCAACGCGCCCTCGATCTTCTGCCGAAGGATCTTCTCGTCGAAAAGGTCCTGCACCCGCACACCGACCCGGGACATCTTGTCGGCGTACGTCGGGCCGATGCCGCGTCCGGTCGTCCCCAGCCGGGCATCGCCGAGGAAGCGTTCGGCGACCTTGTCGATGGTCCGGTGGTAGGGCGCGATGAGATGAGCGCTCGCACTGACCAGCAGCCGCGAGGTGTCGACACCGCGCGCGTCAAGAGCGTCGAGCTCGCCGAACAGCACGGACAGGTCGACCACGACCCCGTTGCCGATCACCGGCACGACCCCCGGGGTGAGGATGCCCGAAGGCAGCAGGTGCAGCGCGTACTTCTCGTCGCCGATGACGATCGTGTGACCCGCGTTGTTGCCCCCGTTGTACTTCACCACGTAGTCGACCGAGGAGCCGAGCAGGTCGGTCGCCTTACCCTTGCCCTCGTCGCCCCACTGGGCACCGAGGAGGACGATGGCCGGCATGGGCGCAGGCTACGGGACGGCTCTGCTCGTGGTCACGAACGCGACAGCGGGCAGCGCCGAGGAGACACGTGTCTCTGCCGCGGTGGACCGGCTCAGACAGAGCTCGGACGTCCGCGTGGACAGCTGCTCGCAACCCGAGGACCTCGACCGGATCCTCGACGGCCGAGGTGACCGGACGCTGGTGCTCGCCGGCGGTGACGGGTCGGTGCACACGGCTGTCGCCGCCCTGCGCCGCCGCGGTGAGCTCGGTGCTGGACCGCTCGGGCTGCTGCCGCTGGGCACCGGCAACGACCTCGCGCGCACCCTCGGCATCCCCCTCGACCCGGCCGACGCCGCCCGCACGCTGTTGGAGTCGCGGCCGCGCCCGCTGGACCTGCTGGTCGACGACAGCGGGGGCATCGTCGTCAACGTCGTCCACCTCGGTGTCGGGGCCGAGGCCGCCGAGCGGGCTGCCGCGTTGAAGGGCGGCATCGGCAAGGCGGCCTACGCCGTGGGCGGGGTGCTGGCCGGCGCGACGGCGACCGGCTGGGACCTCCAGGTCTCCGTTGACGGCTCCAGGCTCGAGCTCGACGGTCCGGCGTTGATGGTGGCGGTGGCCAACGGCCGGACGATCGGTGGCGGCGCGGAGCTCGCGCCCACCGCCGAGCCCGACGACGGTTGGCTCGATGTCGTCGTTGCGACGTCCACCGGTCCGCTCGCCCGGCTCGGGTTCGGAGTCGCGATGCGCGAGGGCGACCACGTCGACCGCGACGACGTGGTGGTGGTGCGCGGCCGCGAGGTGACGGTCTCCGGTGAGCCGTTCCCCCTCAACGCCGACGGCGAGCTCCAGGAAGCCGTGCGGTCACGTCGATGGACGGTCGAGCCCGGCGCGTGGTCCGTGCTGGCGCCGGCGGTTCCGGCTACATCCAGCGACGGATCGGGCTGACCGCCCGCTCCATCACCCGTTGCCCGGTCGAGCGGCCGCGCCACCTGCTCAGGTCGATCTCGGTGCTGCGGGTGAAGTCGTCGTCGAGATGGGCGTCCAGCGTGGCGCAGAGGTCGCGGTCCAGGGAGATGAGGACGACCTCCTCGTCGTGGTCCAGCGAGCGCCGGTTGAAGTTCGAGGAGCCGACCACAGCCGCCTGGCCATCGACGGTCATCACCTTGGCGTGCATCATCGACGGCTGGAAGTTCCAGATCGCCACACCGCAGTCGACCAGCCGTTCGTACCGGCCCTCGCTGGTCAGCTGGGAGACCCGCTTGTCGGCGTGCGGGCCGGGGAGCAACAGCTCGACCGCGACTCCTCGGGCCGGGCCGTCGCACAGCGTCGTCAGGAAGTCCTCGTCGGGGGCGAAGTAGGCGGTGGCGATCCGCAGCCGCTCCTGCGCGGACTCCAGCATCACGTGGAAGGCGGACTGCATGTCGTCCCAGCCGAGGCTGGCCGACCCGCGCACGATCTGGACGGTGGAGGTGCCGTTCTGCGGCTGGACGGGGAACTGGTCGCGGTCGTCGTAGAGACCCCGTCCGCTCTCCGCCCAGTTCTGGATGAAGGCCGACTGCAGGCCGTCGACCGCGGGCCCCTCGACCTTCAAGTGGGTCTCACGCCACTCGTTCTCGTTCCGAGCGTCGCCGCACCACTCCTCGGCGATGCCGACGCCACCGGTGAACGCGATGGCACCGTCGACCACGCAGACCTTGCGGTGCAGCCGATGGTTGGACTTGAACGGCGACTTCAGCAGCGGCTTGCGGAACCACTCGACCTGCACGCCTGCCTTGCTCATGTCGTCGACCAGGTCCTTCTCGATCAGCCGGCCACCAAGGGCATCGATGAGCAGCCGGACCCGCAGCCCGGCGCTGGCCCGGTCGCACATCGCCCGGGCGAACTCCTCGGCGATGTCGCCCTTCCAGTAGACGAACGTCATCAGGTCCACGGTCTTCTCGGCCCCGCGGATCGCCTCCAGCATCGCGGGAAAGATCTCGTCCCCGTTGCGCAGGACGGTGATGCTGTTGCCCTCGGTGAAGGGCGTGCCGATGACGACCTCCAGGCGGCGGCGCAGCACCTCGGTCCAGTCGCCCACCAGCAAGCACCTCCTCGGTACGCGGTCGGCTGCTCTCCCCGCCGCGTGAGACTAAACCGCGCCTAGCTGTCGAGCTCGGACACCGCCGTCGGGCTGGAGTCGGCCAGGAACGTACGGCAGCGCTGCGCCTCGCCCGTCTCACCGATGTGCTCGGCTGCGACCGCCAGCGCGTGCAGCGCTCTGAGGAACCCGCGGTTGGGCTCGTGCTCCCAGGGCACCGGGCCGTGACCCTTCCACCCGTGGCGGCGCAGCACGTCCAGGCCACGGTGGTACCCGGTACGCGCGTAGGCGTAGCCCTCCACCGTGCGTCCCTCCGCCAGTGCCGTCTCCGCGAGCATCGCCCAGGCGAGGCAGGACGTGGGATGCGCCGCCGCCGCCTCAACAGGCGGCTGCCCGGCGGCCAGCGCCTCTCGGGGCGCCGGCTCGTCCGGCAGCTCGGTGGCGGGTGGTCCACCCATCAGGTTCTGGTGCGTCATCCACCCATTGTGCTGGCTGCGACCCGGGTCACGGTGGCGGTCACGGTCATCGTCGCCGGGTCAGTCGAGGTGTCAACGATGAAGTCGAAGGCGCGCGACTTCACCACCATGTGGTCACCGGCGACGAGGTCCGCCAGCGTCGCCCCCTCGGTCTCGTTCTTGGTGATCTTGGCGTCAACTGCCACAATCACGGTCAGGTCGGTGCCGCGAAGGACCTTGTAGCGGCCACCGTGGACGGTGAAGGTGAGGGTCTGCCCAGCGACCGACTGGACCTCACCGCCGAGCACGATCGCGCCGCGCGCGTTCGCCGCGCGCTCGAGCTTGCGGGCCTGCGCCTTCAGCTTGGCCTCGGCGGACCTGGTCACGCCTGGCGAGGTGTCGGTCGAGCCGTCGGCGACGGCGGCGGTCATGGGAGACACCGCGAGGGCCACGGCGACGAGCAGGGAAGCGGACGCAGTTCGAGCGCGCACAGAAACTCCAAAAGACGACGTACCCCGAGTGACCTGATCTTGATCGGCCGGCAGCGTCGGCGTCTTGAGGACGAACCCGGACATCTCGGCCAGGGTCGCCCGGTCGGCCTATCCCGCCTTGGCGCCCAGCGACGTGCCGGCGGAGCGCAGGTCCTCGCAGGCCTCAACGACGCGAGCGGCCATGCCGGCCTCGGCGGCCTTGCCGTACACGCGCGGGTCGTACTGCTTCTTGTTGCCGACCTCGCCGTCCACCTTGAGCACCCCGTCGTAGTTGCGGAACATGTGCTCGACGATCGGGCGGGTGAAGGCGTACTGCGTGTCGGTGTCGATGTTCATCTTCACCACGCCGTAGTCCAGCGTCTCCCGGATCTCCTCGAGGGCCGAGCCGGAGCCGCCATGGAACACCAGGTCGAACGGCTTGTCCCGGCCGGCCGACGAGCCCGCCTCGTCCTGGATGTCCTTGAGGATCGACGGCCGCAGCTTGACGTTGCCGGGCTTGTAGACCCCGTGCACGTTGCCGAACGTCGCGGCCAGCAGGTAGCGGCCCCGGTCTCCGGTACCGAGGGTCTCCACCACGCGCATCGCGTCACCCGGCGTCGTGTACAGCTTCTCGTTGATGTCGTGGGCTACCCCGTCCTCCTCGCCGCCGACGACACCGATCTCGAGCTCCATCACGACGCGGGCCTGGGCGCACTTCACGAGCAGGTCGGCAGCGATCTGCAGGTTCTCCTCGAGCTCGACGGCGGACCCGTCCCACATGTGCGACTGGAACAGCGGCTCGCCGCCGGCGGCCACCCGCTCCTGCGACAGCCCGATCAGCGGACGCATGAAGCCGTCGAGCTTGTCCTTGGGGCAGTGGTCGGTGTGCAGCGCGACCTGCACCGGGTAGGCCTTCGCCACGTGGTGGGCGTACTCCGCCAGCGCCTGTGCCCCCAGCACCATGTCCTTGATTTTGGGGCCGGACAGGTACTCCGCGCCGCCCGTCGACACTTGCAGGATGCCGTCGCTGCCTGCGTCGGCGAACCCCTGCAGCGCCGCGTTGAGGGTCTGGGACGACGTCACGTTGATCGCGGGGTAGGCGAACGCGCCGGCCTTGGCGCGGTCGAGCATCTCGCCGTAGATATCAGGGGTGGCAATGGGCATGGCGCTATCCAACCAGAGCCTGGCGTACGTGGAAGCCGGTGTTCACTGTGCGGCCATCCGCTCCACCGCCTTGCGAGCGGCGATGAGCACCGGGTCCCACACCGGGGAGAACGGCGGCGCGTAGCCCAGGTCCAGCGACACGATCTCTTCTACAGTCATGCGGTTCCACAGCGCCACTGCCAGCACGTCGATCCGCTTGGCGGAGCCCTCACGGCCCACGATCTGTCCGCCGAGGAGCCGGCCGGAGCCCTGCTCGACGACCAGCTTGACGGTGACCCGGGACGCACCTGGGTAGTAGCCGGCGCGCGTCGTCGAGTCGACGATGACCGTGAGGTAGCCGAAGCCGACAGCGTTGCAGTCCTTCTCCCGCAGGCCGGTACGCGCGATCTCCAGGTCGCACACCTTGCTCACCGCCGTGCCCACCACCCCGGGGAAAGTGGCGTAACCGCCGCCCAGGTTCGTCCCCAGCGCCCGGCCCTGCTTGTTGGCGTGCGTCCCGAGCGCGACGTGCACCCGGTTACCGGACACGAGGTCGATCGACTCGACGCAGTCACCGGCCGCCCACACCCCCGGCACGTCGAAGACGCGCATCTGCAGGTCGGTGATCAGGCCGCCCCACCGGCCCATGCTGATCCCCGCGTCGACGGCAAGGCTGGTCTCCGGCGACACCCCGGTGCCCAGCACCACCAGGTCCGCGGCGAACTCCCCGGCATCGGTCAGGACGGCCTGCGCTCGCCCGTCCGCACCGGTCCCGATCCCGTGCAGCTCCACCGACGTACGGACGTCGATGCCCATCGCCTCCATGGCCTTGTGCACCTGCCGGCCCATGTCCGGGTCGAGGGTGGCCATCGGCTCCGCTGACCGGGTCACCACCGTGACCGCGAGGCCACGGTTGACCATCGCCTCGGCCATCTCGATGCCGATGTAGCCACCGCCGACCACGACGGCCCGTCGCGGCTCATGGTCGAGCGCGTCGAGGACGCGCTCGCCGTCGTCGAGGGTCTGCACCCCGAACACGCCGTCCGCCCCGATACCTGGCACGTCGGGGCGCCGCGGCCGGGCGCCGGTCGCGAGCACGAGGTGGTCGAAGCCGAGCCGGTACGTCGTCGAGCCGGCGTGATCCCGCACCTCGACCTCGCGCCGGTCCAGATCCAGCCCCACCGCCTCGGCGCGCATCCGCAGGTCGATGCCGTTGGCCCGGTGCTCGTCCGCGGTACGTGCGATCAGCCGGTTGACGGAGCTGACGTCGCCGCCGATCCAGTACGGGATGCCGCACGCGGAGTAGGAGGTGTGCGAGCCCCGCTCGAGCGCGACAACGTCGAGGTCGTCACCGCGCAGCCGCTTGGCCTGGGACGCCGCTGACATGCCGGCTGCGTCGGCACCGACGACGACCACCCGCTCGGTCATGTGCCTGGCCTCCAGAGGTACGGGGTCGTCGAGGTGAGCAGGTGCATGCCCAGTCGTACGAGGATCGGTCGGCTGTCGTCGGAGGCGTCGACCTGTAGGTAGCGGAAGCCCCGCTGCGCCGCCTCGTCCGCTCGGTGGCCCACCAGCGCCTTGTAGATGCCCCGGCCGCGCCACTGCGGAAGCGTGCTGCCGCCCCACAGCGACGCGAAGTCCGTGCCCTCGTGGCAGCGGATCCACGCCGCGCACACCAGCGAACCGTCCGGCACCTCCGCCACCCACACCGACATCGCAGACGGATCAGCCGCCTGCTCGGCCGAGACCTCGCGCACCAACGGGCCGGCGTCCTCGTCCCAGACGGTCGAGTGCACCGTGTTGATGGCGGCCCAGTCGTCGCGGCGACCCTCGTCGTCCTCGCGCAGGCGACGGACGGTCACGCCCTCCGGCTGCGACGCCGCCGCCAGCCGGCGGCGTACCTCCTCGACCTCGCCGACGACCACCGACTCCTGTTCCTCGGGCCGGAACCCCGCTGCCACCAACCGGTCGGGCAGGTCGGGAGGTGCGTCGTAACCATGGTGCTTCCACTCGAATCCGCGTCCGCGCGTCGAGAAGTACTCGATCGCGTCGGCGATGGCCGCGTCCGCAGTGGACTCGTCGAGGTCGGTCCAGGTGATGCCGTCCCCCCACGACGCACCGTCCGGGGCAGTGACCCGCAGCATCGGCGCCGGATCGGTGAGCAGCTCGACGGTCCAGGCGTCGGTGGGCGCGGCCATGCTGCGGCGCAGCTGCTGGTCGTACGCCTCGAGAACCTCGACCACGTCCATGGGCGCGACCTTAGATCTCGTGGCCGAGCACGTGCTGGCGGACCCATGTATGCATCGCCACGGCGGCGGCCGCGCCGGCGTTGACCGACCGCGTCGAGCCGAACTGTGCGATGGAGCACACCGTTCCGGACGCCGCGCGGGCTTGACTCGACAGACCCGGCCCCTCCTGGCCGAACAGCAGCACGCAGGAGCGGGGCAGGCGCGTCGACTCCAGGGCCACCGAGCCCGGCAGGTTATCTATGCCGACCACGTCGAGGTCCGCCGCGCGCGCCCAGCCCGCGAACGTCTCGACGTCCTCGTGATGGCGCACGTGCTGATACCGGTCGGTCACCATCGCTCCCCTGCGGTTCCACCGGCGCCGGCCGATGACGTGCACCTCGCGGGCGAGGAACGCGTTGGCGCTGCGCACGACCGAACCGATGTTGAAGTCGTGCTGGAAGTTCTCGATCGCAACGTGGAACTCGTGGCGCCGGCTGTCGAGATCGGCGACGATCGCGTCCCGACGCCAGTAGCGGTAGCGGTCGACAACGTTGCGGGAGTCGCCGTGGGCGAGCAGCTCGGGGTCAAGCCGCGGATCGTCCGGCCACGGCTCGGGCCACGGCCCGACCCCCACCTGGGGTCCGCGCTCCGTCACGGAAGCGAGACTAGGTGGCCAGTGCCGTGCGCTGGGTCCACCGCCGACGCGCTCCGGCGCGGTAGCGTCCGGACGTGGGTCGACACACGGTGCCGGGCAGCGGGCGCCCGACCCCGGACAACGGCTTCTGGGTGCGGCTTGCCGTGGCCGTGGTCGTGGTCGGGCTCGTTGCCACGTACGTCCTGATGCGCGATGACGACGGACCGACCACCACGACCGCGCCGCGAACCACGCCCTCGACGACGAGCACTCCGTCGGAGACTACGGCGACCACGGCGGCCGAGACTTCTCCTTCGCCGTCCGCCACCTCCTCGAGCGCCACACCGAGCCCCACGAGCGCCGCCCCGAGCCCCACGCCTACCGCCGGAAAGCGTCCACCGACCCTGGCCCTGCGGGTGCTGCGCCCCAGCTACATCACGGTCCGGATCCCGGGCGGGCGGACGCTGGTGTCGCGGCTGTTCCGGGCGGGCGAGAGACGCAGCTTCGACCAGAAGATCCTGCAGGTCGTCAACGGCCGGCCCAGCGCGGTGCGGTTCAAGGTGAACGGCGAGCTCCGCAAGCCCGGGCCACCCACAGAGCCGGAGACGTTCACGGTCCGGCGTCGCTAAGGACCGCGGGTAACCTCGTCCGGTGCACGTCACCGCGCTCGGCCCGTCCTGGCTGGACCCCAACAACCTCGTCGAGACGTTTGGCCTGGTCGGCATCCTGGTCGTGGTCTTCGCCGAGTGCGGGCTGCTCGTGGGCTTCTTCCTTCCCGGCGACTCGCTGCTGTTCACGGCCGGGTTGCTGGTCAAGCGCGGGGTGCTGGACACCCCGATCTGGCTGACCTGCCTGCTCATCACCGTGGCGGCGGTCGCCGGCAACCAGGTCGGCTACTACATCGGTCGCAAGGCCGGCCCGGCCATCTTCAGGCGGCCCGACTCCCGGCTGTTCAAGCAGGAGTACGTCGACAAGAGCTACGCCTTCTTCGATCGGTACGGCCCGCGCGCCATCGTGCTGGCCCGGTTCGTGCCGATCGTCCGGACGTTCATCACGGTGACCGCCGGCGTCGGGCGGATGGACTACCGCACCTACACGACGTACAGCCTGGTCGGCGGGGTGCTGTGGGGCACCGGCGTGACGCTGATCGGCTATGCCCTGGGCAGCGTGGCGTTCGTGGCCGACCACATCGAGCTCATCCTCATCGGCATGGTGCTGGTGTCTTTCATTCCGATCGCCATCGAGCTGCTCCGCAAGCGGTCAGGGTCCCGCGACTCGCGCTTCGACGAGCCGGCCGAGCGGGCACGGGTGGAGCGGGAGGGCATCCGCACGGAGGACTGACCGCGGGCCGCTCGGGCGAGCGGCTGGCGGTCGGCGGTCCGCCGGACAGTTGTGGGCTGCTCGGACGCCGGCTGGCCGCTCGCACACCGGCTGGCCGCTCGACCCTCCCGAGCGGAGCCGGCCCCCAGCCACAACCGGTGCGACCCTGACTCCCAGACACAACCGGTGCGGATGTGGCCACTGAGCCACTCCGCACTGTCACATCCGTCGCAGGAGCACCGGATGTGTCCCGGGGTCAGCGCTCGGGACCGGGCCGGCGGTCACCCGAAGTCGACGGGCGGGGCGGAGCGAACCTGCTCGTCACCGACCTCGAAGTACTCCTCCTGGTGGAAGCCGAACATCCCGGCCACGATGTTCGACGGGAAGGACTCGACCCGGGTGTTGAGCGCGCGGACGTTGGCGTTGTAGAACCGCCGGCTGGCCGCGATCCGGTCCTCGGTCTCGGCCAGCTG
>JACCUZ010000361.1 GCA_013698395.1 Sporichthyaceae bacterium | reverse complement strand
GCGCCACCCTGCCCTGGATGGGGCTGTTCGTCGTGGGCGTGACTCTCGTGCTGCTCTTCCTGGCCTTCGGATCCGTGGTGCTGCCGCTCAAGGCGGTGGCGATGAACGTGCTGTCCCTGTCGGCGTCGTTCGGCGCGCTGGTGTGGATCTTCCAGGACGGGAACCTCTCCAGCTGGCTCGGCTTCGACACGACGGGCTCGATCGAGGCGACGCAGCCCATCCTCATGCTCGCGATGGCGTTCGGGCTGTCGATGGACTACGAGGTGTTCCTGCTGTCCCGGGTCCGTGAGCAGTGGGACCGCAGCCACGACAACACCGCCGCAGTGGCGGCCGGTCTGCAGCGGACCGGCGGCATCATCACCAGCGCCGCCCTGCTGCTGGTCGTGGTGATCGGCGCGTTCTCCACCTCGGGCATCGTGTTCATCAAGATGATCGGGGTCGGGATGATCATCGCCATCCTGGTCGACGCCACGATCGTGCGGGCGCTTCTCGTCCCGGCCACCATGCGGTTGCTCGGCCGCTGGAACTGGTGGGCGCCCGCGCCGCTGGCGAAGCTCTGGTCGCGGTACGGCCTGCGGGAGGGCGGCGAACCGGCTCGGGCGGGCGTTCCTGACCCGCGCCGGGCGGTCGACGCGCGCATGCGGGTCTAGCTCGCCCGGCCCTGAGGGACACTTGGGGCCGTGAGCAGTCGCCGCGACGTCGTGATCCTGGGGTCGACCGGTTCGGTCGGCACGCAGGCGGTCGAGGTGATCCGGCGCAACCCGCAGCGCTTCCGGGTCGTCGGCCTGGCGGCGGGCGGGGGAAACGTCGAGCTCCTGGCCAGGCAGGCCCTGGAGCTGCGCGTCGAGGTAGTCGGAGTCGCCCGGGCCAGCGCCGCCCAGGACCTGCAGCTCGCGTTCTACGCGGCTGCGCAGGCAGGCGGTTACTCCGCGGGGAAGCACCCCGTGCCACGGATCGTGGCCGGCCCGGACTCTGCGACCGAGCTCGCGCGGTGGCCGTGCGACACCGTCCTCAACGCCATGACCGGCTCGATCGGTCTCCGGCCCACGCTGGCCGCCCTGGAGGCGGACCGCACCCTCGCGCTGGCCAACAAGGAGTCGCTGGTCGCGGGCGGCCCGCTGGTCCGCTCGGCGCGCAAGCGGGCCGACCAGATCGTCCCGGTCGACTCCGAGCACTCGGCCGTGGCCCAGTGCCTGCGGGGTGGCTCGGTCGGTGAGGTCCGCCGACTGATCCTCACCGCGAGCGGCGGACCCTTCCGCGGCCGCCGGCCCGAGGACCTGGCCGACGTGAGCCCGGAGCAGGCCCTCGCCCACCCGACCTGGGACATGGGGCCGGTCGTCACCGTCAACTCCGCGACCCTGGTCAACAAGGGGCTCGAGGTCATCGAGGCCCACCTGCTCTTCGACCTGCCCTACGACCGCATCGAGGTGGTGGTGCACCCTCAGTCGGTCGTCCACTCGATGGTGGAGTTCGCCGACGGCTCGACCCTCGCGCAGGCCAGCCCGCCCGACATGCGCCTGCCGATCGCGGCCGCTCTGGGTTGGCCGGAGCGGGTGCCCGGAGCCGCCCTGCCCTGCGACTGGTCGCAGGCGGCCACCTGGGAGTTCTACCCCCTCGACCATCGTGCCTTCCCGGCCGTACGCCTCGCCCGCGCCGCCGGTGAGGCGGGCGGGACGGCGCCAGCCGTCTTCAACGCCGCGAACGAGGTGTGCGTCGAGGCGTTCCTGGGAGGCCGGCTGCCCTTCCCGGGCATCGTCACCACCGTCGAGCGGGTCCTGGGCGACCATGACGTGGGGAACCTCAACACCGTCGAGGATGTTGTCGACACAGAGACCTGGGCGCGTGTTCGCGCCGCCGAGCTGACCGGCCTCGACCTGCATCCGCCGCATCCCGAGGGGACCACCGCTCCATGAGCTTCTGGCTCGGCGTCCTGATCTTCGTCCTGGGCATCCTGCTGTCCGTCTGCCTGCACGAGGCGGGACACCTGCTGACGGCCAAGCACTTCGGCATGAAGGCGACCCAGTACTTCGCCGGCTTCGGACCGACGCTGTTCTCGTTCCGGCGCGGAGAGACGGAGTACGGCCTCAAGGCCATCCCGGCCGGCGGCTTCGTCAAGATCGTGGGGATGACGCCGCTCGAGGACGTCGCCCCGGGCGACCGGGACCGCGCGTTCTGGCGGTTCCCGCTCTGGCAGCGCACGGTCGTCCTGGTCGCCGGGTCGTTCACCCACTTCCTCCTGGCTGTCGTGGTGTTCTACATCGCGGCGCTCAGCACGGGTCTGCCCAACCCGGCTGCCCAGACGTTCGACCCGTTGACCGCGCCGCCGGTCATCGGGGAGGTCACCCGGTGCGTGGTGCCGGGGTTCGACCTGACCCGGGGCGGCGCGCTGCGCGGCTGCCGCG
>JACCUZ010000353.1 GCA_013698395.1 Sporichthyaceae bacterium | reverse complement strand
GTGCAGGAGTTCGTCGAGGACCACATGACGGTGTGGGCGGCCGCGTTGACCTACTACGGTCTGCTGTCCCTGTTCCCGGCGCTGCTCGCCCTGGTCTCCATCGTCGGGCTCGTCGCCGATCCCGTGTCGACGACGAAGAACGTCACCGAGATCGTCACCGGTCTGGGCCCGAAGTCCGCCGCGGACGCGCTTGCCGGCCCGATCAGGTCAATCACGTCCAACCGCGGTGGCGCCGGCCTGGCCTTCATTGGCGGGCTGGCGATCGCGTTGTGGTCCGCGTCCGGGTACATCGGCACGTTCATGCAGGCCGCGAACGTGATCTACGAAACGCCGGAGGGCCGCTCGATCTGGAAGCGGCGACCACTGCAGCTTCTCGTCACCCTCATTATGGTGATCCTGACCGTGCTGGTCGCGCTGGCGCTGGTGCTCACCGGGCCCGTCGTAAGGGCCGTGGCCGCTCCGCTGGGCCTCAGCGATACCGCGGTGACGGTCTGGGACGTCGCGAAGTGGCCGGTGATGGTGCTGGTTGTTCTGACCATGATCAGCTTGCTGTACTACGCCGCCCCGAACGTGGCGATGAAGCAGCGCGGGGTCCGCTGGGTGACCAAGGGGGCGCTGCTCGCGCTGGTGGTGTGGCTGGTCGCGTCGGCCGCGTTCGCGTTCTTCGTGGCCAACTTCGGCTCCTACAACAAGACGTATGGAACGCTCGCTGGACTCATTGTCGTGCTGGTCTGGTTGTGGCTGACCAACATCGCCCTTCTGCTCGGCCTGGAGTTGAACTCCGAACGCGAACGCGGGATCGAACTCGCGGAGGGCGTCTCCGGCGCCGCCCAGGAGATCCAACTCGAGCCTCGCAGCGAACCGAAGCCGCGGCGAACCACCTAGCCCTCAAGTGTGGCCATCCGGCCCCACGACGCCACCCGGCCGAACGCGACGTGAGCGACGACAGAATGGAAGGGGCAGCATGACCTTCACCACGCCGGACTCGGTGCCCGCAGGGGTAGCGCTGCGCGTCCTCGAGGTCCAGGGCCACCCGCCGGACCACCTTTCCGACTTCGACGGAGAAGTTGCCTTCGTCCTCGACGACGAGCTCCGCCACCTGATCCAAGGCTCCGGGCGCATCACCGGAGACGTCGTGCGGTTTCACGAGAAGGACGTGACGAGCGGGAAGGACATCCGGGTCTGGCAGGTCCGTCGAGCCGGTGCCGACTTCCTGGCAGAGCAGACTCCCAGCTTCTAACGCAACGACTCCGGCGAGACTGAAGTTGCCCCGGTTCGTGGAGTCGTGTCCCCGCAGTCAGGCGCCGGGACGGGTGGCGCGCACAGGTGCTGCAGCTCGAACTCGGTCAGGCCCATCAGGTCACGGGCCGGGTGTTGGCGTCGGCGTGGTGGAGGATCACGAGGTAGTCGAAGATCGTGTTTGGCGAGCTCGGCACGGGGTTCCACTGGTCCGGTCGGGAGGTTCGGTCTCCCGCGGCCCAGGAACGACTCGGTTAGGGCAGTCGGAGGCGTCGCGACCGGGGCTGGGGGCGGGCAGCGCCCGGCACGCTTCGCGCCGTCGGTGGATGCCCACGAGATGAACTGGACCCCGTGAACTGAGCGCCGGATGACTGCGCCGCCGGCCGGGGACATGTTGCTGACGGGACGGCCAGGGCGCAAGCAGTCCAGCTCGCGATCTGGAGGGCACATCATTGAGCCGTGCGTCGAGACCCTGGCCTCTACCCTCTGCATCGGTCGCTGGCGGTGCTGACGTGCCCCGGCCGGACGCGTGTCTGCCGCCTAGGAGATCGTTGACCCGTGAGCGATTGGTTCCTGCCGCGGGTCGAGCGTCCATGGTCTAGTGGGAACCTCGTCATCCCCCAGCTGCACGGTGTGGCCTATTTCGCCCGGCTGGCCGAGGTCGTCCGCGGGGCCGGTCAGGGGGACCAGGTCTTCTTCACCGACTGGCGGGGGGACGCCGACCAGCTGCTTGCCGCCGAAGGGCCGTCCATCGGAGAGCTGATCTGCGACGCCGCCCGCCGCGGCGTGCAGGTGCGAGGGCTGCTCTGGCGCTCGCACAGCGACCGGATGTCGTTCAGCGCGCAGGAGAACCAGAAGCTTGGCGCGGAGATCAACGACGCCGGCGGTGAGGTGTTGCTCGACCAGCGGGTCCGCCTCGGGGGGTCGCACCACCAGAAGATGGTCGTCGTCCGCCACCGTGACCGACCCGACGCTGACTTGGCCTTCGTCGGAGGCATCGACCTGTGTCACTCCCGGCGCGACGACTCCGCGCATGCGGGCGACCCGCAGACCCAACCCATGGATATTCGCTATGGACGGCGTCCGCCTTGGCATGACGCGATGCTTGAGATCCACGGGCCGGCCGTGCTCGACGTGCTCGCGACGTTCATTCAGAGGTGGAACGACCCGACGCCGCTCGACCATCGCAACCCTTACAGGATGCTGCTACAACGGGCCGCACGCATGCCGCGGCACGCGACCCCGCTGCCCGAGATCGTGACCTCAGCGGCGCCTGCGGGCCCGCACCTGGTGCAAGTGCTCCGGACCTACCCGCGCAAACGGCCACCGTTCCCATTCGCCACCCAAGGCGAGCGCACGATCGCCCGCGCCTACGAGCGGGCGTTCCGCCGAGCAACTCGGCTGGTCTACGTCGAGGACCAGTACCTGTGGTCCGACATCGTCGCGCGCACACTCGCCGAAGCGCTCCGCCGCGCCCCCCGGCTACAGGTCATCGCGGTCGTGCCGCGCTTTCCCGACCAGGACGGACGGATCAGCGGGCCGCCAAACCGCTTGGGTCAGCTGGCCGCGATGGGGCTGCTGACCGAAGCGGGTGGTAACCGGTTCGCGGTCTACGACCTGGAAAACGAGGTTGGCACTCCGGTCTACGTCCACGCGAAGGTATGCATCATCGACGACGCGTGGATGACCTGCGGCTCCGACAACTTCAACCGCCGCTCCTGGACGCACGACTCGGAATTGACCTGCGCAGTGATTGACCCCGACGGCCTGCTACCGCGGCGCCTCCGCACCGTCCTGTGGTCCGAGCATCTCGGGCTGCCGCTCGACGACAAGCAGCTGGCCGACATCGACGGCGCGGGCGAGCTCTGGCGCGAACGCACCAAGTCCACGGCCAGCCGCGCCCGACCACATCGCCCCGCCCGCGTCTCCCGCGCTGCGCGGATCTGGGCGACACCGATGTACCGCCTGGCCTACGACCCCGACGGCCGACCAAGACGGCAACAACGGCGAGACGTCTTCTGACAGGTCACCGTCGCCAGCCGCGGCGCCTGCGTGTGGTGACGGACCTGGCACCAGCGCGACCGCCCACCCCGACCGCACAAGACCACGAGACCAAACAGGCTTTGAGCCACGGCATAGACAACCGACAGAATCACACCAGAT
>JACCUZ010000344.1 GCA_013698395.1 Sporichthyaceae bacterium | reverse complement strand
GCTCGGGCTCGTAGCGGTGGAGCCACCGCAGCGCACCCAGCACGACCGGCACGGGCAGCGCGGCGAGGCTGAGGCCGATCAGGAATCCGACGACCCCGGTCGAGGAGGTCACGGTGGCGAGGACCATCGAGCCAGCAAGGGACATGAGCACGCCCATGAACCCGGCCAGCAACCACCGGCGCAGCCGTAGCCAATGGTCCGTCCGCGTCACCGAGCGAGGGTATCCGCAGCGGTCCGGTAACCCCGGCGTGCTCTAGCGTGCGCCCCATGCACCGGGTCGCCGAGCTCACCGCCCGCGAGCGTGACCGGTTCGTCGCCGAGCACCCCCGCAGTCGTGAGCTGCACGAGCGAGCCCGAGAGGTGATGCCCGGCGGCGTTCCGATGAGCTGGATGGTCAAGTGGCCGGGCCCGTTCCCGGTGTTCGTCGCCGAGGCGTCTGGTGCCCACTGCCGCGACGTCGACGGCCACGAGTACGTGGACCTGTGCCTGGGCGACACCGGGGCGATGACCGGTCACTCACCGGCAGCGACGGTCCAGGCGGTGCACCGGCAGCTCGCCCTCGGCATCACCGCCATGCTGCCGACGGAGGACTCCGTCGCGGTCGCGGGCGAGCTCGCGCGGCGGTTCAGCCTGCCGCTGTGGCAGTTCACGCTCTCCGCCACCGACGCCAACCGGCATGCGATCCGCTACGCCCGGCACGTGACCGGGCGGCGCAAGCTGGTTGTCCACGACTACTGCTACCACGGCAGCGTCGACGAGACGTTCGCGACGCTCGATGCGTCCGGGCGCACCGTCGCCCGGCGCGGCAACATCGGTGCGCCGGTCGACCCCGCCGAGACCACGGTGGTGGTGCAGTTCAACGACGTCGACGGGCTCGACCGGGCGCTGTCCTCCGGTGAGGTGGCGGCCGTCCTGTGCGAGCCGGCCCTGACCAACGTGGGCATCGTGCTGCCAGAGCCGGGCTACCACCAGGCGCTGCGCGAGCTGACCCGCCGGCACGGCGTACTGCTCATCATCGACGAGACGCACACCCTCTCGGCGGGACCCGGTGGCTACACGGCTGCCCACGGGCTCACGCCGGACCTGGTCACCATGGGCAAGGCCATCGCCGGAGGCATCCCGGCCGGGGCGTTCGGCATGACCCAGGAGGTCGCCGACCGGATCGCGTCCCGGGTCGAGCTTGAGGACATCGATATCGGCGGCATCGGTGGCACACTGGCTGGCAACGCGCTGTCGCTGGCCGCGATGCGTGTCACGCTCTCCGAGGTCCTGACGGACGAGGCGTACGCCCGGATGATCCCGCTCGGCGATCGCTGGGCGGATGGGGTCGACGCCGGCATCACCGCCCATTCGCTGCCGTGGCACTGCAACCGGCTGGGTGCGCGCGCGGAGTACACCTTCACGCCTCGCGCACCGCGCACGGGCGCCGAGGCGCATGCCGCGAGCGACTTCGCCCTCGAGCAGCTCCTGCATCTCTACGCGCTCAACCGGGGCGTCCTGCTCACGCCGTTCCACAACATGGCACTGATGTCTCCGGCGACCACGGAGGCCGACGTGGACCGCCACACCGAGGTGTTCCAGGCGATGCTCGTTGAGGTCGACGGGTAGTCCGTGCCGGCTCAGGCACGCGCGACTGGACCATCCGCATATGACTCGACTAGGTCATGGCGGTGCAAACCCGGGCATACCTAGGCTGGACCCACCAGGTGATCGAGGTCAGGAAGGTGGCTAGGTGGGGCAGCAGGTCGACCCGGTGGGACAACGGGTCGACTCGCGACTCGAGGACCCCCTGGCACTGGACGAGATCGAGCTCTACGGCGACCTGGTCATCGCCGCGTCGTCAACCGAGGGGCCGTTGAGCCCGACCCAGATCGACCAGGTGCTGGGCCTGGCCGGCGGGCGCGGCGACCCTGCCCCGCGCGCGGCCGGTTGACCGTCCCGCCCATCCCCCGTACAGCGCGCTCGCCCTCCCTCCTGCACGACCCGACGGCTGGCTGCCCTAGCATCCTGGCCCGGACCGCCTGACCTCCTCCGCCGACTGTCGCCCGCCCCACCCGTGCCCCGCTCACCGGGAGTCTCCGTGCGCATCCGCCTGACCCCCCGCCAGAACAGCTTCTATCCGATGTTCGCGACCTCCGGTCAGAACCTCGTGACCGGAGCGGCGCTGCTCAAGGACCTGCTCGGCGCCGACCCGGCCGAACGCAAGGCCATCGCCGAGCGGATGCGGGCGGCCGAGCATGCGGGTGACGAGGCGACCCACGCCATCATGCGCAAGCTCAACGAGACGTTCGTCACGCCGTTCGACCGGGAGGACATCTACCGGCTGGCCTCGTCGCTGGACGACGTCATGGACGCCATGGAGGCGGCTGTCGACCTCGTCGTGCTCTACCAGATCGGTGACCTGCCCCCGGAGATCGCCGACCAGGTCGACGTGCTGGAACGCGCCGCCGAGCTGACTGCCGACGCGATGCCCAGGCTGCGGTCGATGAAGGACCTCAGCGAGTTCTGGATCGAGCTGAACCGGCTGGAGAACCAGGCGGACCAGGTCTACCGCCGGCTCCTCGCCAAGCTCTTCGGCGGTGACTACGACGCGTTGACGGTGCTCAAGCTCAAGGAGGTCGTCGACCAGCTGGAGGCCGCCGCCGACGCCTTCGAGCATGTGGCGAACACCGTGGAGACGATCGCGGTCAAGGAATCCTGACCGGTGGAGCTCGCCACCATCATCGCGGTCATCGCGATCGCGCTGGTCTTCGACTACACCAACGGCTTCCACGACGCGGCCAACGCGATCGCGACGTCGGTGTCGACCCGGGCGCTGACGCCTCGCGTCGCTCTGGTCATGGCGGCGATCATGAACTTCGTCGGCGCGTTCCTCGGCACCAAGGTGGCCAAGACCGTCTTCAGCGTGCTCGAACCGCCATCGGGCGAGCACGCCCTGATCGTGGTGCTCGCCGCCCTGATGGGTGCGATCTCGTGGAACCTCACCACCTGGTACTTCGGCCTGCCCTCGTCCTCGTCGCACGCCCTCATCGGCGGCCTCGTCGGCGCCGGGCTGGCCGGCTCGGTCACGGTCCAGTGGGACAGCGTCGTGGACAAGGTCGTCATCCCGATGCTGCTGTCGCCGCTGGTCGGCGGGCTGCTCGCCTTCCTGCTCATGCTCGTGATCCTGTGGATCTTCAAGGACCGCCGGCCCGGGCCGACCAACCGCGGCTTCCGGATGGCCCAGACGGTCTCCGCCTCCGCGATGGCCCTGGGCCACGGCCTGCAGGACGCGCAGAAGACCATGGGCGTCATCGTGCTGGCGCTGGTCACCGGCGGCTACCAGGAGGACTTCGACATCCCCTGGTGGGTCGTCGTCCTCGCGGCCTCGGCGATCTCGCTAGGGACCTACTCCGGCGGGTGGCGCATCATGCGCACGCTCGGGCGGCGGATCATCCACATCGACCCCCCCAGCGGCTTCGCGGCGGAGTCGGTGGCGGCCTCGGTGCTCTACACCACTGCATACGTCTTCGAGGCGCCGATCTCGACCACTCAGGCGATCACCGGGTCGATCATGGGAGCCGGCGCCACCAAGGGCCGGCGGGCGGTGCGCTGGGGGGTCGCGGGCAACATCCTGATCGCCTGGGTCCTGACGATCCCGATGGCCGGCCTCGCCGCCGCCCTGACCTACGCCGTCGCCCATCTGATCCTGGAGTGACCGCCGATGCCCGGGGCGGGGCCGGCCCGGACGGCGCGGCGAGCGACCTTGTCGGTCAACACGCCGGGCGTGTCACGCGGGAAGGTCGCTCCGGCGCACCACCCACAGGCCGCCGAGGATGAGGCAATCCGACCGGCTGTAGTGGTCAGCCGAAGCGGCCGGTGATGTAGTCCTCGGTGCGCTTGTCCGACGGGTTGCTGAAGATCTTGGTCGTCTTGTCGAACTCCACCAGCCGGCCGTGGCGCACCCCCTCCGCGTCCACATCAGCGGTGAAGAATCCGGTGCGGTCCGAGACCCGGGCAGCCTGCTGCATGTTGTGCGTCACGATCACGATCGTGAAGTCGCGGGCGAGGTCGTGCATGAGGTCCTCGATCTTGGCCGTCGCGATCGGGTCGAGGGCGGAGCACGGCTCGTCCATCAAGATGACCTCGGGCTCCACTGCGATCGTCCGGGCGATGCAGAGCCGCTGCTGCTGGCCACCGGAGAGGGCGAGTGCGCTCTCGGCCAGCTTGTCCTTGACCTCGTCCCACAGGGCAGCGCCGCCCAGCGCCTGCTCGACGATGTCGTCGAGCCCCTTCTTCGTGCCGTTGACGCGCGGGCCGTAGGCCACGTTGTCGTAGATCGACTTCGGAAAGGGGTTCGGCTTCTGGAACACCATCCCGATGCGCCGGCGGACCTCGATGGGGTCCACGTAGTCGGCGTACAGGTCCTCGTTGTGGTAGGTGATCTTGCCGGTGACCCTGGCCCCGGGCACCAGGTCGTTCATCCGGTTGAAGCAGCGCAGGATCGTGCTCTTACCGCAGCCCGAGGGCCCGATCAGCGCCGTGATCTCCTTGCGGCCGACGCTCATGTCGACTTGGCGCACGGCCTGGTAGCTGCCGTAGAAGACGCTGACGTCACTCAGCTCGAACACGGAGTTGATCTCCGAGCCGATCTCGCGGCGTGGCGCCGTCACCTCAGAGGTCATGGGGGTGGCCTCCTCGGCCTGAATGATGGGTCTCCCGGTCAGCTGTTGCAGGGGTGACTGTGTCATGTGGCTCACCAACGCCTCTGAAACTTGTTGCGTAGGAAGATCGCGACGGAGTTCATCGCGAGCAGGATGACGAGCAGGACCACGATCGCAGCGGAGGCGAGCGGGACGAACTCCTCGCGCGACTGCTTGATGAAGTCATAGATCTGCACCGGCAGCACCGTGAACTGGCTGAGCACGCCGTCGGGGTTGAACGAGATGTACGCGAGCGCACCCAGGAGCAGCAGCGGGGCGGCCTCGCCGATCGCCCGCGACAACGCGAGGATCGATCCGGTCGCGGTGCCGGGCACCGCCGCCGGCAGGACCTGCTTCCAGATGGTCTGCCACTTGGTGGCCCCGAGGGCGAGCGAGCCGAACCGGATGGAGTTGGGCACCGCGCGGATCGCCTCGCGGGACGAGATGATGACGACGGGGAGCACAAGCAGCGACAACGTCATGGCGGCGGACAGGACGGTCAGCCCCAGCCCAAGCCGGCGGGCGATGACGCCGAGGCCGAGGATGCCGTAGACGATCGAGGGGACGGCCGCCAGGTTGAGGATGTTGACCTCGATGAGCTTGTTCCACCACTTGGTCTGGTCGGCGTACTCCTCCAGGTAGATCGCGGTCATCACGCCGATCGGCACGCAGATCAGCGCTGTCAGGGAGATGACCCACAGCGTGCCGGTGATCGCCGACTGGGCGCCCGCGGTCTCGGGCCGCAGCGTCGAGGGCATGTTGCGGATCAGGTCGAGGTCCAGGCGTGGAAACGCGGTCCACACGACGTAGACCAGTAAGGCGCCCAGGAACGAGATCGCGATGACCAGCGATGCCTGGAGGAAGACCCGGAAGACGCCCTCACGCAGTGGGCGCCGGGTGCCGCGCAATGACTGACCGGTCGCTTCGCCCGGACGCTCGAGGATGGCGGTCATTCGTATACCTCGCGGAACTTGCGGACGAGCCGGATGCTGAGCAGGTTGAGCGCAAGAGTCATGAAGAACAGCAGCGAGGCCACCGCGAAGATGGTCTTGTAGTCGATGGTCCCGACGGGGACGTCACCCGAGCCGGCCTGAGCGATGAACGACGTCATCGTCAGCATGCCCTCGAGCGGGTTCCAGCTCAGGTTGGCCTGCCCGCCGGCCGCGATGGTGACGATCATCGTCTCGCCGATGGCCCGGGAGATGCCGAGGACGAATGCGGCGATGATGCCCGAAATGGCTGCAGGAACGACCACCCGGGTCGCGACCAGCATCCGCGAGCTGCCGAGGGCGTAGGCGCCGTCCCGCAGGCTGCGCGGGACCGCGGACATGGCGTCCTCCGCGAGCGACGCAACGGTGGGGATGATCATGATGCCCATGACGAAGCCCGCGACCAGAGCGTTGAAGATCCGGGGCCCGTCGCCGACCGGCCAGATGTCGCGCAGGAACGGCGTGATGCCCTGAAGGGCGAAGAAGCCGTAGACGACGGTCGGCACGCCGGCCAATACCTCGAGCACCGGCTTGAGCACCCTGCGGGTGTTGTCGGCGGCGTACTCGCTGAGATAGACGGCTGCCCCGAGCCCCAGCGGGATCGCGACCAGCATGGCGATCGCCGTGATCATGAGCGTTGCCGACACCAGCGGCAGGACGCCGTAGGACGGGTTCGCAAAGAGGGGCGACCACCTGGTGCCGGTGAAGAACTCGCGGAAGGAGATCTCCTCGAAGAACTCCACCGTCGGAAAGGCCACAGCGAAGACGATGCCTATGGTCGTGGCGATCGACACCAGGGAGGCGACGAAGAGCATCACCTCGATGACGCGCTCGCCGTAGCGCGGTCGTGACCGCCGCAGGGAAACACC
>JACCUZ010000342.1 GCA_013698395.1 Sporichthyaceae bacterium | reverse complement strand
GGCCGCGGTGGTCACCGCCCAGGTCGTCAGCAGCCGGCGCAAGGTCTGACGATGGCCCGCTACGGCACGATGTTCGGTCCTGACATCACCTTTCTCGGCACCGACCGCTGCGACCTCGGTGAGCCGGCCACGTTCGAGGCAGCCGACGTCGTGGTGCTCGGTGCGCCGTTCGACGGCGGCACGTCGCACCGGCCGGGGACCCGCTTCGGCCCGCGTGCTATCCGCGGCACCGACTACCTGGGGCACGACGGCTCGCGGCCGCACCTCGCGCTGCGGGTCGACCCGCTGCGCGACCTGCGGGTTCTGGACGCGGGCGACGTGGAGATGCCCCCGGGCCACATCGAGCGGTCGCTGGCGGCGCTCACCGAAGCGGTGGCCACCATCGCGGCCAGCGGTGCCGTACCGGTGGTCCTGGGGGGCGACCACTCGATCACGCTCGCCGACGTCACGGGCGTCGCCCGCCACCACGGCGACGGGCGGGTCAGCGTCGTGCACTTCGACGCGCATGCCGACACGGGCGACGTCGAGTTCGGCTCGCTCTACGGCCATGGGCAGCCGATGCGCCGACTGATCGAGTCCGGTGCCGCCCGCGGCGACCGGTTCCTGCAGATCGGCTTGCGGGGCTACTGGCCGGCACCTGACACGCTGGACTGGATGGCGGCTGCGCGGATGCGGTCCTACGAGATGACCGAGATCGGCGCCCGCGGTCTGGACGAGTGCCTTACCGAGGCGTTCGCCCTCGCTGTCGACGACTGCGACGGCGTCTTCCTCTCCGTCGACATCGACGTCGCGGACCCCGCCCACGCGCCGGGGACCGGGACGCCGGAGCCCGGTGGCCTGAGCGCGCGCCAGCTTCTCGACGCCGTTCGCCGGGTGTGTCTCGAGCTGCCGGTCGTGGGGATGGACGTCGTCGAGGTCTCCCCGCCGTACGACACGCGGACATCACCGCGGCGCTGGCAAACCGGGTCGTCCTCGAAGCACTCTCCGGAATGGCCGCCCGACGACGCGGCACCCCGCACGACCCGCACCAACCGTTGCTGCACGGACGCTAGGTTTCCGCGGATGCGCATCCTGGTCGTCGGTGCTGGCGGTGTCGGGTCGGCGGTCGTCGGGATCGCCGCCCGACGGGCGTTCTTCGAGGTGATGGTGGTCGCCGACTACGACGTACGCCGAGCCGAACGCGCCGTCGCCGCCCATCGGGACGACAGCCGGTTCCTCGCGGTGACCGTCGATGCCTCCTCGGCGGCTGCCGTCGACGCGCTGTGCCGCGAGCACCGCATCACCCATGTCCTCAACGCGGTCGATCCCCGCTTCGTCCTGCCGGTCTTCGGGGGCGCCTTCGCTGCGGGCGCGGACTACCTCGACATGGCGATGTCACTGTCCCGTCCCCACCCCGACAACCCGCACCAGCTGACCGGCGTCAAGCTCGGAGACGAGCAGTTCTCCGTCGCGGCGGGCTGGGAGTCCGCGGGGCGGCTGGCCCTGGTCGGTATGGGGGTCGAGCCCGGGCTCTCGGACGTGTTCGCCCGCTACGCCGCCGACCACCTCTTCGAGGAGGTCGACGAGATCGGCATCCGCGACGGGTCCGACCTGGTGGTCGCGGGTCACGACTTCGCGCCGTCGTTCAGCATCTGGACCACGATCGAGGAGTGTCTGAACCCGCCGGTGGTCTGGGAGAAGGACCGCGGGTGGTTCACCACCCCGCCCTTCAGCGAGCCCGAGGTCTTCGACTTCCCGGAGGGCATCGGCCCCGTGGAGTGCGTCAACGTCGAGCACGAGGAGGTGCTGCTGGTGCCGCGGTGGGTGGACGCCCGCCGCGTGACGTTCAAGTACGGGCTGGGGGCCGAGTTCATCGAGGTGCTCAGGACCCTGCACAAGCTGGGCCTGGACCGGACCGCGAAGGTCCGCGTCGGCGCGGTGGAGGTGTCCCCCCGCGACGTCGTGGCCTCCTGCCTGCCTGACCCGGCCACCCTCGGCGACCGGATGTCGGGCCGGACGTGTGCGGGCACCTGGGTCACCGGCCGCAAGGACGGGTCTCACCGCTCGGTCTACCTCTACCACGTCGTGGACAACGCCTGGTCGATGCAGGAGTACGGCTCCCAGGCGGTCGTGTGGCAGACGGCGCTCAACCCGGTGGTGGCCCTGGAGCTGCTGGCAGCGGGCACGTGGTCGGGCGCCGGTGTGCTCGGTCCCGAGGCCTTCGATGCCGTCCCGTTCCTGTCGCTGCTGAGGGACTACGGCTCCCCGTGGGGCATGCGCGAGGATGGGGACGCCGTTTCGATCGAGAGGTAGTCATCCATGCCCCACGAGGTCCGTGGAGTCGTCGCCCGAGCCAAGGGCCAGCCGGTCTCCACCGAGACCGTTCTGGTGCCCGACCCGGGTCCGGGGGAGGCGCTCGTCCGGGTGCAGGCTTGCGGGGTCTGCCACACCGACGTTCACTACCGCGAGGGCGGCATCAACGACGACTTCCCATTCCTGCTCGGCCACGAGGCGGCTGGTGTCGTCGAGTCCGTTGGCGATGACGTCACGGACGTGACGCCCGGCGACTTCGTGGTGCTGAACTGGCGCGCGGTCTGCGGCCTGTGCCGGGCCTGTCGCAAGGGCAAGCCGTGGTACTGCTTCGACACCCACAACGCGGTCCAGCGGATGACGCTGGCCGACGGCACCGAGCTCAGCCCGGCTCTCGGCATCGGTGCGTTCGTGGAGAAGACCCTCGTCGCCTCCGGCCAGTGCACCAAGGTCGATCCGGCGGCGCCGGCCACGGCTGCCGGCCTGCTGGGATGCGGGGTGATGGCCGGGTTCGGTGCGGCGGTCAACACCGGAGCCGTGGGCCGCGGCGACAGCATCGCGGTCATCGGGTGCGGCGGCGTGGGCAGCGCCGCGGTCGCGGGCGCGCGCGTCGCGGGAGCGACGACGATCATCGCTGTGGACGTGGACGAGCGGAAGCTGGAGTGGGCCCGACGGTTCGGCGCGACCGACACGGTCCACGCCGGCCAGGAGGACGTGGTCGAGCGGGTGCGGGAGCTCACCGGAGGTTTCGGCGCGGACGTGGTCGTGGAGGCGGTCGGTCGGCCGGAGACCTACGAACAGGCCTTCTACGCCCGTGACCTCGCGGGCACCGTCGTTCTGGTCGGCGTGCCGACCCCCGAGCTGACAGTGACCCTGCCCATGATCGACCTCTTCGGGCGTGGCGGCGCACTGAAGTCGAGCTGGTACGGCGACTGCCTGCCCAGCCGGGACTTCCCGCTGCTCATCGACCTCTACCGGCAGGGGCGGTTCGACCTGGACGGCTTCGTCTCCGAGACGATTGCGCTCGACGACGTGGAGGAGGCGTTCGCCAAGATGCACCGTGGTGATGTCCTGCGCTCCGTGGTGGTGCTCTAGATGGCGGCCCGCGCCGAGCGTGTCGTGACGGCGGGCACCTTCACCATCGACGGTGGCGAGTGGGAGGTGGAGAACAACGTGTGGCTCGTCGGCGACGACCAGGAGGTCATCGTCATCGACCCCGGCCACGACGCCGGAGCCATCCTGGCCGCCGTGGGGGACCGGCGGGTGAAGGTCGTGTTGTGCACGCACGGGCACAACGACCACGTGAATGCGGCGGTCGAGGTGGCCGCCGCCACGGATGCCGAGATCGCCCTCCACCCAGCGGACCGCATGCTGTGGGCCCAGGAGTACGGCGATCTCGAGCCCGACATCGATCTCGCCGACGGTTCCTCGTTCGAGGTGGCGGGGTGCTCGCTGACGGTGCTGCACACGCCCGGCCACTCGCCCGGCGCGGTCAGCTTCTTCACGCCGGATATGGGTGTGGTGTTCTCCGGCGACACCCTCTTCCAGGGCGGCCCCGGCGCCACCGGGCGCTCCTACAGCGACTTCCCGACCATCATCGCCTCGATCCGCAACCGGCTGCTCAGCCTCCCGCCCGACACGGTCGTGCACGCCGGCCACGGTGACGACACGACCATCGCGCTGGAGCTGCCGCACCTCGACGAGTGGATAGCGCGAGGCAGCTGAACCGGCCCCGCCCGGGTGCTCAGCCGACGGTGGCGAAAGCCTTGTCCACCACCGCCAGCCCCTCGGCGAGCAGGTGGTCCGGGATGACCAGCGGTGGCAGGAACCGCAGGACGTTGCCGTCGGTGCCGGCGGTGAGCACCACGACGCCCTCGGCATGGCACGCCTTGGCGACTGCCGCCGTGGTCGCGGCGTCGGGGGACAGTGACCCTGGCCGGGTCAGCTCGACGGCCACCATCGCGCCGCGACCGCGCACCTCCGCGACTACGTCGTGGGACGCCGCGATCTCCCTCAGTTGTGAGGTCATCACCTCACCGATGCGGCGGGCTCGCCGGCGCAGGTCCAGCGACTCCATCGTCTCGATTGCCCCGAGCGCCGCGGCGCACGAGACGGGGTTGCCGCCGTACGTGCCCCCGAGACCTCCGACATGCACCGCGTCCATGATCTCGGCTCGCCCCGTCACTGCCGCCAACGGCAGCCCCCCGGCGATGCCCTTCGCCGTGGTCAGCAGGTCAGGGACGACGGCCTCGTGCTCGCACGCGAACCACTCGCCCGTACGCGCGAACCCGGTCTGGATCTCGTCGGCCACGAACACCGCTCCGGTGTCGAGGCACCACCCGGCCAGAGCAGGCAGGAAACCCGGTGCCGGGACCACGAAGCCGCCCTCGCCCTGCACGGGCTCGATGAGCATCGCGGCCACGTTGTCGGCGCCGACCTGCTTCTCGACCAGGTCCAGAGCCCGGGCGGCCGCCTCTGCACCGGTCATGCCGTCCGGGTCGCGCAGCGGGTAGGACATGGGCACCCGGTAGACCTCGGGCGCGAACGGCCCGAAGGAGTGCTTGTAGGGCATGTTCTTGGCCGTGAGCGCCATCGTGAGGTTGGTCCGGCCGTGATAGGCGTGGTCGAACACGACCACCGCCTGCCGACCGGTATAGGCACGGGCGATCTTGACGGCGTTCTCCACCGCCTCGGCGCCGGAGTTGACCAGTGCCGAGCGCTTCTCGTGGTCGCCGGGAGTGAGCCTGTTCAGGGCCTCGCACACCTCCAGGTAGCCCTCGTACGGCGTGACCATGAAGCAGGTGTGGGTGAAGCGGGCCACCTGCTCCTGAACCCGATCGACCACGGCGTCGGCGGAGTTGCCGACGCTGACCACCGCGATGCCCGACCCGAGGTCGATCAGCGAGTTGCCGTCCACGTCGACGATGACACCTCCGCCCGCCCGGTCGACGAACACCGGCAGCGTCGAGCCCAAGCCCCTGGCGACGGCGGCAGTCCGCCGGGCCATCAGCTCCTGCGAGCGGGGACCGGGGATCGCGGTCACCAGGCGACGTTCCTGCGGAAGGGTGGGGCCACCGGTTCCGCTCATCGGGCGGCACTTCCGACGGTCGACCGAGGCGGCGTCGTCAGCTGACGGGACATGTCGGCCAGCATCGCCTCGAACATCGCCCCGGCGTCGATGCGGGCGAACTCGAGATGACCGAACACCTCGATCGTGACGGCTCCGTAGAGCCGGACCCAGCCGGAGAGGTAGGCCAGCAGGACACCAGGCGGCAGCCGGTCGCCCACCGCAGCCGAGAACCGGCGCAGCTGCCGGACCAGATCGGGTGGCAGGTGCCCCTCGTCGGGGGCGGCGAAGCGTCGGTGCGCCCAGATCTCGACGAAGATCTCGAGGAAGACGGCACCGAACGACAGATCGGCGCCGGTGCCGGGGCTCTTCGGCGGCCGCGCGTCCACGGCCGAGGCGAACGTGAGCTGGAACTCGCGGGGATGGGCGAGCGCCCACCGGCGGAACTCCCGGCAGGTGGCCATCAGCCGCCCGACGGGGTCGTCGGTTCCCACGGTGTCCCGCGCGGCCTGCAGCACCTGAGTCAGCTCGTCGAGCACGTCGTGGCAGACCGCGCCGACGACCTCCTCGTGGCTGTCGAAGTAGCGGTACAGCGCGGGCGCGGTCAGGCCCATCTCGCGAGCGATCGCCCGCAGCGTCAGGGCGGCCGGACCCTCGCGCACGAGGAGCTCCCGGGCGGTCCGCTTGATCTCCACGGTGGTCGTCTCGCGGACCCGTTCCCGTCGGGTGAGGGGTCCGGTCGCCGTCATGCGGCCGACGATACCCCTTCCGAGAACACCCTTGACAGATGTGAACACCGTCAGCATAGTGAACAGCGTTCACCACGACAGGCCTTCGGAAATTGTCCACCACAGGGGAGCGAGTCCATGTTCGAGCAGCTGGGACACGTCGTCTACCGGGCCCGCCGCTGGGTGCTCGCAGTCGCCGCACTGGTCGTAGCGCTGGGAGCCACCTGGGGCACCGGAGTCTTCGCGGAGATGACGAGCAGCGGGTTCGAGGACCCGGCCAGCGAGTCCGCCAAGGCGCTGCAGCGCATCGAGGACACGGTCGGCCGCACCGGCGCGGACGTCGTGGTGCTCTACCGGTACCGGGACCGGCCGGTCAGCGATCCCGCCTTCCGGGCAGCTGTGGCGGACCACCTGGCGGGCCTGCCCCGTGAGACGGTCGTCTCGGCCACCACGTTCTGGTCGACCGGCCGGCAGGCGCCCGGGCTGGTGTCCCGCGACCGGCGCTCGACGTACGCCGCAGTGCGGCTCGTCGGTGAGGGCGACGACGAGATCATGGAGTCGTACGCAGCGACCGAGCCGGAGCTGCGGGAGGCACCCGCCGGACTCGACGTGCAGCTCGGCGGTGCCGCGGCCATCTCGAGCGACATCACCAACCAGGTGAGCGAGGACATCGCCCGGGCCGAGCAGCTGTCCCTGCCGATCGTGCTGGTGCTCCTCGTGGTGATCTTCGGGGGGTTGGTCGCGGCTAGCCTCCCGCTGGCCATCGGTGGTCTCGCGATCCTCGGGGCCTTCCTCATGCTGCGGCTCCTCACGCTGGTGACCGACGTCTCGATCTTCTCGGTCAACATCGTCACGATGCTTGGCCTCGGCCTCGCGATCGACTACTCGCTGTTCGTGGTGAGCCGGTTCCGGGAGGAACGCCGGGTGCCTGGGGCGACCACCGAGAGCGCGCTTGTCGCCACAATGACAACGGCCGGACGTACCGTCGCGCTCTCCGGCATCACCGTCGCCATCGCGCTCGCCTCCCTGCTGCTCTTCCCGCAGGTGTTCCTGCGCTCGATGGGCTTCGGTGGCATGGCTGCCGTGCTCGTCGCGATGGTAGGGGCGCTGTCGGTGCTGCCCGCGCTGCTCGCGGTGTTAGGGCACCGGGTCGATGCCCTCCGGCTGCCGGTCCACCGGCTGGTTCCGCAACGGCTGCGCCGGGCCTCCTCGGACGAGCGGCCCGGCGCGTGGTGGCGTCTGGCGCACAGCGTGATGC
>JACCUZ010000337.1 GCA_013698395.1 Sporichthyaceae bacterium | reverse complement strand
GCATCACGGCGCGCGACGTGATGACCCGACCGGCCCTCGAGAACGCGGTCGCCGTCGTCATGGCCTTCGGCGGCTCGACGAACGCGGTGCTGCACCTGCTGGCCATCGCCCGCGAGGCCGGCGTACCGCTGTCTCTGGACGACTTCGACCGCATCGGCGCGCGCGTGCCGCACCTGGCGGATGTCAAGCCCTTCGGGCCGTACGTGATGACCGACGTGGACCGGGTGGGCGGTGTGCCGGTGGTGCTGCGCGCGCTCCTCGACGCCGGGCTGCTGAACGGCGACGTTCTCACGGTCACCGGCCGCACGATGGCCGAGAACCTCGTCGATGTCGCCCCGCCCGACCTTGACGGCAAGGTCCTGCGGGCGATGTCCGAGCCGCTCCACGCCTCCGGCGGGCTGACCATCCTCCGCGGGTCACTCGCGCCCGACGGTGCGGTGGTCAAGACGGCTGGGTTCGACGCGGAAGTCTTCGAGGGGACCGCGAGGGTGTACGACGGAGAGCGGGCCGCCATGGACGCCCTCGAGGACGGCACGATCGCGGCTGGCGACGCCGTCGTCATCCGGTACGAGGGACCCAAGGGCGGGCCGGGCATGCGCGAGATGCTGGCCATCACCGGAGCCATCAAGGGAGCCGGGCTCGGCAAGGATGTCCTGCTGCTCACCGACGGAAGGTTCTCTGGTGGGACCACCGGGCTGTGCGTCGGCCATGTCGCACCTGAGGCGGTCGACGCCGGCCCCATCGCGTTCGTGCGCGACGGTGACCGGGTCCGGCTCGACGTGACGGCCAAGTCCCTTGACCTGCTCGTCGAGCCGACCGAGATTTCGGCCCGGCGGGAGGGCTGGACACCGGTCGAGTCCCGGCCGCGTGGCGGTGTTCTCGCGAAGTACGTCCGGCTGGTGGGCTCGGCCGCCGACGGCGCCGTGTGCTCCTGAACCACCTCGAAGGAAGGAACGACTATGGGCGAGGACCACTACGACTGCGAGGTCAACCGGGACGAGCTGTCGATGCACTGGTTCAGCGACGCTCTCAACGACCGGTGGCGCGACGGGTGGAAGCTCGGGCAGGTCTTCGAGCAGGCCGGCAACACGGTGATCGTCTGGGAGCGGCGCGGCTGAGCACGGCGGTCGCCTATCCCGGATGATGAGACGGGCGTCTCATGCACGTTGACGGTGAACGCGCCACCGGGTGAGGGTGACCGGGTGCCAACCCCCACCGTCGTACTCCGCCTGCGCGTCGGCTGACCCCAAGCCGAGCGCGCCGCCCCTCATGAGCCCGGTCGGGCCGGAGGGGTTTTTTGTTGGCCGACCCGATCCCGAGAGGTTCCCGATGACAGTGCAGCCCGAGCAGCTCAGCGGCGCACAGAGCCTCGTCCGCTCACTGGAGGCTGCCGGGGTCGACACCGTGTTCGGCATCCCGGGTGGCGCCATCCTGCCGCTCTACGACCCCCTGATGGACTCCACGACGATCCGCCACGTGCTCGTGCGCCACGAGCAGGGGGCCGGTCACGCGGCCGAAGGCTTCGCGCAGGCGACGGGCCGGGTCGGGGTCTGCATGGCCACCAGCGGACCCGGGGCGACCAACCTCGTCACCCCCATCGCCGACGCCTACATGGACAGCGTGCCGATCGTCGCCATCACCGGCCAGGTGCCTAGTGCCGCCATCGGCACCGACGCCTTCCAGGAAGCGGACATCCGCGGCATCACGATGCCGATCACCAAGCACAACTACCTCGTGACCGACCCCGACGACATCCCCCGCACGATCGCCGAGGCGTTCCATATCGCCTCCACCGGGCGGCCGGGCCCCGTGCTTGTCGACGTGTCGAAGGATGCTCTGCAGGCCGCCACGACCTTCCATTGGCCGACCACCATTGACCTTCCGGGCTACCACCCCGTGACAAGGCCGCACGGCAAGCAGATTCGCGAGGCGGCTCGGATGATGGCCGAGGCCCGGCGTCCGGTCCTGTACGTCGGCGGCGGCGTCCTGAAGGCTCGGGCCTGGGGCGAGCTGCTGACGCTCGCCGAGCTCACCGGCATCCCGGTGGTGACGACCCTGATGGCGCGGGGGGCCTTCCCGGACAGCCACCACCTGCACCTGGGCATGCCCGGCATGCACGGAACTGTGGCCGCGGTCACGGCGCTGCAGAAGTCCGACCTCATCATCTCCCTGGGCGCCCGCTTCGACGACCGGGTCACCGGCAAGCTCGCAAGCTTCGCCCCGGACGCCAAGGTCATCCACGCCGACATCGACCCGGCCGAGATCTCCAAGAACCGCACGGCCGACGTGCCGATCGTCGGCGACTGCCGGGACGTCATCGCCGACCTGGTGCTCGCGGTGAAGGCCGAGCACGACGCCGGACGCCACGGGGACTACGAGGGCTGGTGGGCCCAGGTCCACCACTGGCGCGCGACCTACCCGCTGGGATACGAGCGGCCGGCTGACGGTTCCCTGGCCCCTCAGTACGTCATCGAGCGGATCGGGCAGATCGCCGGCCCGGACGCGCTCTACGTTGCCGGGGTGGGGCAGCACCAGATGTGGGCGGCGCAGTTCATCTCCTACGAGAAGCCGGGGACCTGGCTCAACTCCGGCGGGCTGGGAACGATGGGGTACGCGGTGCCGGCGGCGATGGGTGCGAAAGCCGGTCGCCCGGAAGCCACGGTCTGGGCGATCGACGGCGACGGCTGCTTCCAGATGACCAACCAGGAGCTGGCCACCTGCGCGATCAACAACATCCCGATCAAGGTGGCGATCATCAACAACGGCACCCTTGGCATGGTCCGCCAGTGGCAGACGCTGTTCTACAACGAGCGCTACTCCAACACCGACCTCGACTCCAGGCGCATCCCGGACTTCGTCAAGCTGGCCGAGGCTTACGGCTGCGTAGGACTGCGCTGCGAGAAGGCCGAGGAGGTCGACGCGACCATCACCAAGGCGATGGAGATAGACGACCAGCCGGTCGTCGTGGACTTCACCGTGCACCAGGACGCGATGGTCTGGCCGATGGTGCCGGCAGGCACCAGCAACGACGAGATCCAGGTCGCCCGGGACATGGCGCCGCAGTGGGACACCGAGGCCGGAGAGGTGCGCTCATGAGCAGGCACACGCTGTCGGTCCTCGTCGAGAACAAGCCCGGAGTCCTGGCGCGCATCGCCGGTCTGTTCTCGCGCCGGGGGTTCAACATCGACGCGCTGGCCGTAGGCCCGACCGAGCACGACGACGTGTCGCGCATGACGATCGTCGTCAACGCGGCGGAGCTGCCACTGGAGCAGGTGACCAAACAGCTGAACAAGCTCGTCGAGGTCCTCAAGATCGTCGAGATGGACCCGGCGGTGTCGGTGCAGCGGGAGCTGATGCTGGTCAAGGTCGCCGCTGACCGCTCGACGCGCTCGCACGTTCTCGAGACCGTGCAGCTGTTCCGGGCCAAGGTGGTCGACGTCGCCCCCGACGCGGTGACGATCGAGGCAACCGGCAACGTGGAAAAGCTCGACGCGCTCCTGCGGGTGCTCGAGCCCTACGGGGTCCGCGAGCTGGTCCAGTCCGGCGTGGTGGCGGTCGGGCGGGGATCACGATCCATCACCGACCGGTCGAGCCGGCCGTCCGTGTCCAAGCTGCCCGTGACCGCCTGACCGACGACGAGCTTTCCAGAAGGAGACGAGAGACCAGTGGCTGAGCTGTACTACGACGACGACGCCGACCTGTCGGTCATCCAGGGCCGCAACGTGGCCGTGCTCGGATACGGCAGCCAGGGGCACGCCCACGCGCTGAGCCTTCGGGACTCCGGGGTGGACGTGCGGGTCGGGCTCCCGGAAGGGTCGAAGAGCAGGGAACGCGCCGACGCCGAGGGGCTGCGGGTAGTTACGCCCTACGAGGCATGCGAGGAGGCCGACCTGGTCATGGTGCTCGCACCGGACCCGGTGCAGCGGGCCCTCTACGCCGACGCGATCGCGCCCAACCTCATCGACGGCGACGCCCTGTTCTTCGGCCACGGCCTGAACATCCGCTACGGGCTCATCAAGCCGCCGGGCGGGGTCGACGTCTGCATGGTCGCACCCAAGGGGCCGGGCCACCTGGTGCGCCGACAGTTCGTCGACGGCCGGGGAGTGCCGGTGCTGGTCGCTGTCGAGAACGACGCGACCGGAGGTGCCTGGGACCTCGTGACCTCGTACGCCAAGGGGATCGGCGGGACCCGCGCCGGCGCCATCAAGACCACCTTCACCGAGGAGACGGAGACCGACCTCTTCGGCGAGCAGGTCGTGCTCTGCGGCGGCCTGTCCGAGCTCATCAAGTCCGGCTTCGACACCCTGGTGGACGCGGGCTACCAGCCCGAGGTCGCCTACTTCGAGTGCCTGCACGAGGTCAAGCTCATCGTCGACCTGATGTACGAGGGCGGCATCTCGAAGATGTACTGGTCGGTGTCCGAGACCGCGGAGTACGGCGGCTACACCCGTGGCCCGCGCATCGTCACCGAGCAGACCCGGGCGGAGATGCGCAAGATACTCGGCGAGATCACCGACGGCACCTTCGCCAAGGAGTGGATCGACGAGTACGACAACGGCCTGCCCAACTACAAGCGCTCCTACCAGGAGAACACCGAGCACCGGGTCGAGCAGACGGGCCGACAGCTCCGTCCGCTGATGAGCTGGATCAGCGACGAATGACCTCGCCCGTCGTCCTCATCGCCGAGGAGCTCTCGCCGGCCACCATCGACGCCCTCGGGCCCGACTTCACGGTCCGCCACTGCGACGGAACCGACCGCGCCGCCCTTCTCGCGGCGGTCGCAGGCGCCGACGCGCTTCTCGTGCGCAGCGCCACCACCGTCGACGCCGAGGTCCTCGCCGCCGCACGGCAGCTGCGAGTCGTCGCCCGTGCTGGTGTGGGCCTGGACAACGTCGACGTGAAGTCGGCCACCAAGGCCGGGGTGATGGTGGTCAACGCCCCCCAGTCCAACATCGTGAGCGCTGCCGAGCTCGCCATTGGCCTGCTGCTCGCAGCCGCGCGCAACATCGTGCCGGCCAACGAGGCGCTGCGACGCGGAGAGTGGAGACGCAGCAAGTACACCGGGGCGGAGCTCTACGAGAAGACCGCTGGCATCGTCGGTCTCGGGCGCATCGGTGCGCTGGTCGCGCAGCGGCTCTCGGCGTTCGGCATGAATGTCATCGCCTTCGACCCGTTCGTCGCCGCCGGCCGCGCCGCCCAGATGGGTGTGCGCCTCGTCGGCCTCGACGAGCTGCTTAGCACCAGCGACGTCATCTCGGTGCACCTGCCGAAGACGGCCGAGACGGTAGGCCTGATCGGCGCGGACCAGCTCGCCACCGTGAAGCCGTCGGTGATCCTGGTCAACGCCGCGCGTGGCGGCATCGTCGACGAGCAAGCGCTCTACGCCGCCCTCAAGGAGGGTCGGGTCGCCGCCGCAGGCGTGGACGTCTACGCCACCGAGCCGTGCACGGACTCGCCGCTGTTCGAGCTGGAGCAGGTGGTCGCCACGCCACACCTCGGCGCGAGCACGGACGAGGCTCAGGAGAAGGCCGGGGTCTCCGTCGCTCGTTCGGTGCGTCTCGCGCTCGCCGGAGAGCTGGTGCCCGACGCTGTCAACGTCCAGGGCGGGGTCATCGCCGAGGACGTGCGCCCCGGTCTGCCACTGGCCGAGCGACTCGGCCGGTTCTTCACCGCGCTCGCCGGCACGGTGCCGAGCCAGCTCGACGTCGAGGTGAGAGGGGAGATCACCGCGCACGACGTCCGGGTGCTCGAGCTGGCCGCACTCAAAGGCCTGTTCACCGACGTCGTGGAGGACCCGGTGTCCTACGTCAACGCTCCCGTCCTCGCCGCCGAGCGCGGCGTCGGTGTGCGGCTGACCACCGACCCGGATTCGCCGGACTACCGCAACCTCGTCACCCTGCGCGGCACCCTCGCCGACGGCACTCAGGTGTCGGTGTCCGGCACCCTCACCGGGCCCCGGCAGACCGAGAAGGTGGTCGGCGTCGACGGCTTCGACATCGAGGTGGCGCTCTCCGACCACATGGCCGTGTTCCGCTACGAGGACCGGCCGGGCATCGTCGGCGCGGTCGGCCGGATCCTGGGTGAGGCCAGGGTCAACATCGCCGGCATGCAGGTCAGCCGCGACCGCAAGGGCGGCCACGCCCTGGTCGTCATGACCGTCGACGGGCCGATTCCCGGGCCCGTGCTCGAGGACATCGCCCGGGAGATCGGCGCCGAGACGGCGCGCCAGGTCGACCTGACCGAGGAGGAGTGATGACGAGCGGGCGTCCCACCGGCCTGCGCCTCGCGGTCGTCCCCGGCGACGGGATCGGTCCGGAGGTGGTGGCGGAAGGGCTGCGCGTCCTCGAGGCCGTCTGCGCAGACGAGGGCGTCAAGCTCGAGACCACCGACTACGACCTCGGAGCGCGCCGCTGGACAGCGACCGGTGAGACGCTGCCGGACAGCGTCCTCGAGGAGCTGCGCGGCCACGACGCGATCCTGCTCGGGGCGGTGGGGGACCCGGCTGTCCCCAGCGGTGTGCTCGAACGCGGCCTGCTGCTCAGGCTGCGCTTCGAGCTTGACCACCACGTCAACCTCAGGCCGGCCCGTCTCTACCCGGGGGTTCCGTCGCCGCTGGGCGACGTGAGCATCGACCTCGTCGTGGTGCGCGAGGGGACCGAGGGCCCGTACGTCGGCAACGGCGGCGTCGTGCGCCGGGGCGGGCCGCATGAGATCGCCACCGAGGTCAGCGTCAACACGGCTTTCGGCGTCGAGCGGGTCGTCCGCGACGCCTTCCAGCGGGCCGCGGCGCGCCCTCGCCGGCACCTGACCCTCGTGCACAAGACCAACGTGCTGGTGCACGCCGGTGACCTCTGGGCCCGCACGGTGGCCCGGGTCGGAGAGGAGCACCCCGAGGTCACCACCGACTACGTGCACGTGGACGCAGCGGTGATCTACCTGGTGACCGACCCCGGACGGTTCGACATCGTCGTGACCGACAACCTCTTCGGTGACATCGTCACCGACCTCGCGGCCGCGGTGACCGGTGGCATCGGGCTGGCTGCCAGCGGCAACCTTGATGTCAGCCGCACCAACCCCTCCATGTTCGAGCCCGTTCATGGGTCCGCACCGGACATCGCCGGCCGGGGCATCGCCGACCCGACCGCGACGATCCTGTCGGTGGCCCTGCTGCTAGAACACGTCGGACTGCCCGGGGCGGCCGGCCGCGTGGAGGCAGCGGTGACGGCTGACCTCGCTGAGCGTGAGGCCGTTCGGCGGTCCACGCGCGAGATCGGCGAGGGTGTCCTCGCGCGCCTCGGGGAATGACCGTTCGCTACCGTCAACCCATGTCGAGCGAGCTGACCATCGAGCTGGCCCCGTCGTCGTCACCGCGCAGCGCGGAGGACCGGGCCCGGCTGCTGGCCGATCCCGGGTTCGGCCAGGTGTTCACCGACCACATGGTCTCGATCAGCTACGCAGCAGACCGCGGGTGGTACGACGCACAGCTCACCGCGTACGCACCGATCACCCTGGAGCCGGCCACTTCGGTGCTGCACTACGGGCAGGCCATCTTCGAAGGGCTCAAGGCCTACCACCAGGCCGGTGGCGGGGTCGCCCTGTTCCGGCCCGAGATGAACGCCGCGCGCTTCCAACGGTCCGCCCGACGGCTCGCCATGGCCGAGCTGCCGACCGAGCTGTTCCTCGACTCGGTGCGGGCCCTGGTCCGAGCCGACCGCGACTGGGTCCCGACCAGGCCGGGGGAGTCGCTGTACCTGCGGCCGCTGCAGTTCGCGGTCGACCCGTTCCTCGGCGTCCGTCCGGCCCTGGCCTACCGCTACCTGCTCTTCGGTTCGCCGGCGGGCAACTACTTCCCCGGCGGTGTGCGGCCGGTGTCGGTGTGGCTCTCGACGGAATACGTCCGTGCGGCACCCGGTGGGACCGGCGAGGCCAAGTGCGCCGGCAACTACGCGGCGTCGCTGGTGGCACAGGCGCAGGCCGCCGACCAGGGCTGCGACCAGGTGGTCTGGCTGGACGCGATCGAGCACCGCTTCGTCGAGGAGATGGGCGGCATGAACCTGTACTTCGTGATGGCCGATGGGCGGCTGCTCACGCCGGCCCTGACGGGCACGCTGCTGCCCGGCGTCACCCGGGACTCCATCCTGACCCTCGGTCGGGACCTGGGCATGGACACCGTCGAGGGACGCATCTCCACGGACGAGTGGCAGCGCGGGTGTGAGGACGGCACCATCGCCGAGGTGTTCGCCTGCGGCACGGCGGCCGTCGTGACGCCGGTGGGGCAGGTCAAGCACGCCGGTGGTGGCTTTACGGTGGCCGACGGAGCTCCCGGCGCGGTGACGATGAAGCTGCGCGACGCGCTGCTCGGCATCCAGCAGGGCACCGCTCCGGACCCGCACGGCTGGATGGTCCCGGTCGATTAGGAGCGCGCTGCCGGTTGCCTGCCGGGACGAGGGGTAGATGGCGGCCCATGACCGAGAGCCATCGCGAGAGCAGCCAGCACGTCGAATCCGCCATCGCCGCGGGAATCGCAGCGGGTGACACCGAGGCCGTGATGCGGGCGGTCGCCGGCAGCGACGTGGTCGTGCCGCAGGTCTCCACCCAGGCAGAGGAGGACACCGCTGAGGGCTCGATCGACCTGCCGGTCATCGAGCAGGACGGCACGTCCTACGTGCCGGTGTTCACCTCTGAGGCGACCATGGCCGAAGCCGCTCCCGACGTCGAGGACGCGGTGTCGGTGTCGGCGGCGGAGCTGGGGGCGAACTGGCCCTCGGAGGACCTCTGGCTGGCAGTCAACCCCGGCACCGAGGACGGACTCAGCCTTCCGCCCGAGGCCGTGCGCTCGATGCCCGTCTACACCGACGACGACCGCCCCACATCCCCGTGATCGTGAGGGG
>JACCUZ010000285.1 GCA_013698395.1 Sporichthyaceae bacterium | reverse complement strand
GGGCAGGCGGGCTGTGGTGGACCCTGCCCTCCGGCAAGCGCTACCACCGACCCCCCCACCCCCTCCTCGACCACCCCGCCCTGGTGCTCCCCACCACGCCAGCAGGCCCCGCACCCCCCAGCGGCGGCCCCGCACCCCCCGGCGACCCACCGCCCGACGACATCCCACCCTTCTGACGCGTGCGGTCGGCAGCGCCCGAGCTGCGCCACGCAGTTCTGCCTCCCGAACTGTGCATCCATTCCCGCGCGGATCGGGGCCTCTACGCTGGCCGCGGTTTCCCGAGCAGCGTCCAGGAGGAGGTCGTGGTGCGCGTCTGGCGTGCGCTCGACGACGTCAGCATCGCGGGGGAGGCATCACCGCCTGCGCCGGGTTCTGTGGTGACGATCGGGAACTTCGACGGGGTGCATCGCGGGCACCAAGCGGTCGTCCGCGGGGTGGTTGCTCGAGCCCGAGAGCTTGGTGTGCCCGCCGTGGTCACGACTTTCGACCCGCACCCCATGACCGTCATCCACCCCGACTCCGCCCCACTGCAGCTGACCAGCGTCCAGCGGCGGCTGGACCTGCTGGCGGAGCTGGGTGTCGATGCCGCGCTCGTCCTGCCTTTCACCCGCGAGCTGTCGTTGTGGGAGCCGCGGGAGTTCGTCGAGCGGGTCCTCGTCGATGCACTGCACGCTCGTGAGGTCCACGTCGGCGAGAACTTCCGGTACGGCCACCGAGCGGCCGGGAATCTCTCGACATTGCACCGAGAAGGCGGCAACCACGGCTTCGCGGTCCACGCCGTCCCGCTCTCCGGGGATACGGCCACGTGGTCGTCGACGTACGTCCGTCAGTGCCTCGCCGAGGGCGACACCACGGCCGCCGCAGCGGCGCTCGGCCGGCCGCACCGTGTCGAGGGGCCGGTCGTGGAGGGAGACAAGCGCGGCCGCGAGCTCGGCTACCCGACCGCAAACCTGGCTCTGGCGGACGACGTCGCCATTCCAGCCGACGGCGTGTACGCAGGGTGGCTCATCCGGGCCGACCGGACCCGCATGCCGGCGGCTATCTCCATCGGAACCAACCCGACGTTCGGTGGCACCGTGCGTCGTGTCGAGGCCTATGTGCTCGACCGCGACGACCTCGAGCTCTACGGCGAGCACGTGGGCGTGGAGTTCGCTGACCGGCTGCGCGAGACGATCACCTTCGAGGGAGTGGAACCGCTACTCACCCAGATGGCGACGGACGTGCAGCGGGCCCGCGAGATCACCGCCTATCGGGCGCTGCGCCGGGACACAACTCCGCAGCCGTAGGGTCGCTCCATGGAATACCGCACCCTCGGCCGTAGTGGCGCAGTCGTGTCGACGTACTGCCTCGGCACCATGACGTTCGGCAACGAGACCGACGAGGCCGGCAGCCACGAGCAGCTGGACACCTTCCTCGAGGCGGGTGGAACGCTCGTGGACACCGCTGACGTCTACAGCACCGGCCGCTCCGAAGAGATCATCGGCCGGTGGTTGGCGAGCCGGCCGCCTGACGTCCGCGACCGTGTCGTCCTGGCCACCAAGGCGCGTTTCGTCATGGGTCCGGACGCCAACGACGTCGGCCTCTCGCGTCGACACCTGGACCGAGCCCTCGAGGCGTCCCTGCGCCGTCTCGGTGTTGAGACGATCGATCTCTACCAGACCCACGCGTGGGATCCGCTGACACCGGTGGACGAGACGCTGCGCTGGTTCGACGACGCCATCCGGGCCGGGAAGGTTCGCTACGTCGGGCTGTCGAACTTCACCGGATGGCAGGTGCAGAAGACGGTGGATGTGGCGGAGTTCCGTCGCTGGGCCCGGCCGGTCACGCTGCAGCCGCAGTACAACCTGCTGGCGCGAGAGATCGAGTGGGAGATCGTGCCCGCCTGCCAGGAGAGTGGACTCGGGCTGCTCCCGTGGTCCCCGCTCGGTGGTGGCTGGCTCACCGGCAAGTACACGCGGGACCAGCGGCCGACCGGCGCCACCCGGCTGGGGGAGGACCCGGACCGCGGTGTCGAGGCCTACGACACTCGAGCCGGGGACGAGCGAACCTGGGCGGTGATCGACGCGCTGCAGGAGATCGCCGAGCAGCGCGAGGTGGCCATGGGCTCGGTTGCGCTGGCCTGGCTGCACGACCGGCCGGGCGTCACCTCGGTGATCCTCGGCGCCCGCACGCTCGACCAACTGGGTGACAACCTGGGCGCCGCGGGCCTGCACCTGACCGACGACGAGACGGCGGCGCTCGACGCGGCCAGCGACCCCGGCGCCGCCGACTACCCCTACGGCGGCCCCGGCGTCGACCAGCGCTCGCGGCGGATCGAGGGCGGCC
>JACCUZ010000278.1 GCA_013698395.1 Sporichthyaceae bacterium | reverse complement strand
GAGAGGACGTGGTTGGTGATCAGCACGTACCCGAGGGTGGCAGAGATCAGTCCGAGCGGTGGTGGCCGGTCAGGTCGTGAGCGTGGCCGGCCGGGTCCGCGTGCACGAGCGCGGCATGCAGACGCGGTACGTCGTGCAGCAGGCGGTGCTCGGTGTCCTCGGCGATGCGGTGCGCCCGGACGAGGCTGAGCTCGGGGTCCACGACGATCTCCAGTTCGGCCCGCAGCGTGTGACCGATCCAGCGCAGCCGGACCGTCCCCACCTCGCGTACCCCCTCGGTCGCGCGGGCGGTTGTCTCGACGGCGTCCACGAGCTCGGGGTCGACGGCGTCCATCAGCCGCCGGTAGACGTCACGCGCGGCATCCCGGAGCACGGCGAGGATCGCGACCGTGATGAGCAGGCCGACCAGGGGGTCGGCTGCGTCGAAGCCGAGCCACAGGCCGGTGGCGCTGAGGACCACCCCGAGGGAGGTGAAGCCGTCGGTGCGGGCATGCAGGCCGTCGGCCACCAGGGCAGCGGACCCGATCTGGCGGCCGACCGAGATCCGGTAGCGAGCCACGGCCTCGTTGCCGACGAACCCGATGGCGCCTGCGAGCGCCACGAGGCCTAGGTTGTCCACCACGTGGGGGTCGGCGAGCCGACGGACGGCTTCATAGGCCGCCACCGCCGCTGAGGCGGCGATGAACAGGACCACCACGATGCCCGCGATGTCCTCGGCCCGGCCGAAGCCGTACGTGTAGCGCCGGGTCGCGGCGCGGCGTCCGAGCGTGAAGGCCACCGCGATCGGCAGCGCGGTCAAGGCGTCGGCGAAGTTGTGGATCGTGTCGACGAGCAGGGCGATGGATCCGGTGACGGCGAACACGACCAGCTGCAGCAGCGCGGTCACCATCAGCCCGAGGAACGACACCAGAAGTGCCCGCATGCCCCGGCGGCTGGTCTCCAGCTCGCGGTCCATGGCGAGCGCGGGGTCGTGGCTGTGGGGGGTGACCAGGTGGCGCAGCCGCGCGCGCAGACCGGTTGCTGAAGCGTGGTCGTCGTGGCGGTCGTGGCGGTCGTGGTCGTCGTGGCTGTGGTGGCCGGTGTCGTGGGCGCTGTGCTCGTGGTGGTGCCCTGTCATGTGCGGCGGCCGGTCACGTCCCAGACGTGGTGCACCACGTCGTGGGAGAAGTAACGGACCAGGCTCGCAACGGTGAACTGCGAGCCGTTGCTGCGTCGACCGGCGCGCGCCCACTGGTCACCGGAGACGGTGGCGATACGGGCCGCAATCGTCTCGGACTCGGCCGCCAGCTCCTCGGCAACCGTCGCGGGGTCCTGCTGGGCGTAGGCCTCGACCACCGCCGTCTCGTCCTGGTCCCAGTCCGCGAACACCGGCGCGTCGCGTTCCAGCATCAGCACCAGGCGCTCGTCGAAGACGTGCGCCGCGTCGCGGGCGTGGCAGGCGTACTCCAGCGGGGACCACGTCGACGGATCGGGCCGCCGGGCGACGTCGGTCCGGTCGAGCACCTGGCGCCAGGTGCGCACGGAGTCCCGGACCAGCGCGGGCATCTCGTCCACCGGCGTACGGCCCGCGTCGAAGCCGCACTCCGGGCACGGCCGGTCCAGCACCCAGGTCCAGTCCTTGTCGTCGGGGACGATCGGCTGCTCAGTCGCCACGGTCAGGCACGATACGGGGCGCGGTCGGGAGGCTGCGGACTCAGCGGGATGCGAGCCGCCGCTGGTAGATGCGTAGTGCTGTCACTCTCGTGGCGGCCTGCTCGAGCCGTTCCCCCGGGAGTCGTCCGCTCTTGACCGCGCCCAGGACCGCTCGGCGGGCCTTCTCCGGCTTGGGGGAGTTCAGGACCAGGTCGTTGCCGGCTAGCAGCGACCGCACGGCACCCTCGGCCGGGCCGTAGCGCGCGTGGATGGGACCCATGCCCTGCGAGTCGGTGACGGCCACGCCCTGGAACCCGAGCTCCCCTCGCAGCAGCGTGTCGATGACCTCGCGGCTCAGCGAGGCGGGGATGCCCGCCTCGAGCGCCGGCAGTGCGACGTGGCCGGTCATCACGACCGGCACGCCCGCCTGCACGGCGGCAGCGAACGGCACCAGATCGGTGCGCACCAGCTGGGCCACCGACTTGCGTTGCACCGGCAGGGTGCGGTGGCTGTCGCCGCGCACCGTCCCGAGCCCGGGAAAGTGCTTCACCACGGGCACGATCCCGGCCTCGAGAAAACCTTCGACGGTCGCCGCGACCATCTCCGCCGCGGTGTCGACGTCGTCGGAGTAGGCGCGGGTCCCGATCACCGACGCGCCGTCCGGGTCGACGTCGGCGACCGGGGCGAACACCATGGTCAGCCCGAGCCCGCGCAGGGTGCGGCCGTTGGCCCGGGCGACCTTCCTGGCGTACGCCGGGTCGCCCGTGACCCCGACCTCTGCGGCTGAAGGCACGACCGGGACGCCCTCCCGGAGCCGCTGGACGCCACCACCCTCCTGGTCGATCGAGAGCAGCAGCGGTAGGCCGTCGGGCCCGTCGCCCGCCGCGTGGAGCTGGTCGGCCAGCTGCGCGACCTGGTCGGCGTCGCTGATGACCTCCGGGCGGAAGAAGAAGCCGGCGTACGGCTGTGCGCTGACGACGTCCACCGACGAGTCGACCCCGTGCATCTCCTGGTTCAGCGC
>JACCUZ010000273.1 GCA_013698395.1 Sporichthyaceae bacterium | reverse complement strand
GGACGGACCTTCACCCACCGCCTGAGCGAGACGGAACTGGCGCTCGGCTACCTGGACGCATCGCCCGATCTCGACGCTCTGTCGATCCTCGTCGACGATCCGACGTACCGTCGCCTGATCGACGGCTCCACAGAGACGCCGGTGCTCACGGGCTTTGACGACTACCTGCTGGCCCAGCGCGGCATCCCGGCTGAGGCGATGTCCTCGGAGGAGGTCTGGCTGCTCGACCGGGAGCTCCTGCGCCGCAAGGGCTTCACCGCCGGCGACCTCGTCGGCGTCACCGTCCGCCCCGACGGCTTCGAGATGACGGCGACGGACGCCGTCGAGACCCCGCCGGGCCCGACGACGCGACTGACCGCGACCCTGGCCGCGCTCGGTGACGGAGAGCCAGCCGAGCTCAGCGACGTCGTCTGGGTTATGTGCGCCGACGACCCGGAGCTCTTCACTACCCCACTCCCGCCCCTGACCGAGCTGCTGACCCGGGCCGATCTCGTCGTCGAGGGCGACTGGGTCGGACCGCCGGGGTTCGACTTCCCCGCGTGGCGGCGTGACCGCCGTCTCGCGTCGATCCGCGAGATGCACGACCTCGACGAGGACGAGGCCATGGCTGTGCTGGTGATCCAGGGGCTCTACGACGCCATGGCCGCCTCGGCCGATGCGGAGCTGCTACGCACCGCTCTCGACTTCCTCGTCGAGCCCGCGGTGGCGAGCGCGGTCCTCGTCGAGACGATCGGGGCCGGGACCGAGGGAGCGGCCGCGCTGGGAGGGTTCAGCGAGTCGGTCGAGCCAATGGCGCCCCGCCGGGCCCGACCCGCACTGCGATGGCTGCGCGGCAAGGCGCTTGACCGATTGGGGGACGCGCTGGCGGCCGAGCAGGCGTACGACTCCGCGATCGAGCTGGACGACTACCCCCTCGCCCTGTTCGAGCTGGCCCGGATCGCCAGCGACCGGGGAGACGCCGACCGTGGTTCGTCGTTGCTCCGCCGGGCGGGCGCCCCGGCCGACGACGATCTCGTCGTGCTGTTGGAACACTTCCGGCCCGCCGAACGGCGCGACCTCGCCCGCAACGCGCCGTGCTGGTGCGGCTCTGGTCGCAAGTACAAGGTCTGCCACCGTAACCGTGAGCAGCTGCCGTTGGCGGAGCGAGCCGCCTGGCTCTACCAGAAGGCCGGCATGTACCTGTCCGAGGGACCCTGGCGCAGGGACTTGATTGACCTCGCCGAGATCCGAGCAGCGCACGAGGAGGAGGCGCTCGCGGTCTACTCGGCGACCCGGGACCCGCTGGTCACCGACTGTGTTCTGTTCGAGGGCGGTGCGTTCGAGGCGTTCCTCGCGGAACGTGGCGTGCTGCTCCCGGACGACGAGCGGTTGCTGGGCGAGCAGTGGCTGCTGGCCGAGCGGTCGGTCTGGGAGGTCGAAGAGGTCACGGTCGGATCCGGCTTCAGAGCGCGCGACCTGCGCACTGGCGACCGGGTCGACGTACGCGAGCGGGCAGGCAGCCGCGGCATCACGCCCGGGGTTCTGGTGTGCGCCCGGTTCGTTCCGGCCGGCGACACGGTGCAGTGCTTCGGCGGGATGGAGGTCGTGCCGCTGCACGAGCGTGACCCGTTGCTGAAGCTGCTCGACTCGGGGCCGGAGCCAGCGGAGCTCGTCGGCTTGCTCTCCGCGCGCTTCGCGCCGCCGGAGCTGCAGAACACCGAGGGAGACCCGCTCGTGTTCTGTGAGGCGTCGCTGCGCAGCCCGGACCCTGCCGACCTGGCCGGTGCGCTCGACTCGACGTACGACCGTGACGAGAGCGCGGCGCTGTGGCGGGAGCACGTCACCACCCACGGCATGGACCGGATCCGGGCGACGATCGAGCTCGCCGGCGACAACGTGAAGGTCGAGACGAACAGTGAGGCACGCCTGGACCGCGTTCTCGACGCCCTGCGCGAGCTGCAGCCAGGGATCGAGGTCGTCGGGCAGAGTCGCGCGCCCGCGGGCGACATGCAGGAGGCCTTGCGCCGTGCTCCGGCGGGTGCCGCGATGCCTTCGGGCACGGATCCCGACCATCCACTGGTCGCGGCCGCGCTGGAGCAGTTCGTCCACCAATTCGAGCTGGCCTGGCTCGACGACCACATTCCCGCGCTGGCCGGGCTGACTCCGCGTGAGGCGGCGGCCGACCCGACCCGCCGGCCGGACCTGATCCGCCTGCTCGACACCTTTCCCCCGGGCGAACCAGGCCAGATGGACCCGGCGCGGCTGCGGGCCGCACTGGGACTCTAGGAGCGCCGCGGGGTCCTAATCGGCGACCAGATGGCTGGGAATCACCCGGACGGGGAGTGGCCGCTGAGCTGCGAACTCCTCGGCCCCGCGAACCAGGCCGGTCTGGACGTACCGGCCATGCACGAGATCCCAGGCCGTCAGCGACGGCTCGTCGGGATCGACGATCCAGTACGAGCTGACACCGGCTGCCTCGTAGGTCGACCACTTCAGCCACCGGTCGACCCGTGCGGTGCTCGGCGAACGAACCTCCACGGCGAGCAGCGGCGGCGCCGGGAGGTCGCGATCACCCAGGTCGCTCCGGCGCGCGACGAGGACGTCCGGAAGCACGACGGTGTCGTCGGCGAGCACCACATCGAGCGGGGCGACGAAGGCCTCGAACCCCTCGGGGCAGGCATCGTCCAGCAGGCGCCACAGCCTGCCGACCACCCGCTGGTGCCGCCACGTGGGTGCCGGGCTCACGACGAGGCTTCCGTCGATGAGCTCGTAGCGATGGCCGTCCTCGGGCATCGTCTCGAGATCACGCCTGCTGAGCGGCCGGCCGCGCGGCAGCGTCGTCACGCGTCCATGGTGCCACCGGGTCATGGCTCGGGGGTCGAGGTTGGCTCCAGCCCGGCCAAGTCGTCACAAACCGCGATCCACCCATGTGGTGTCACCACGATCAGATCGCCGAGCAAGGCCTGGAACGGGTTGTTCGCATAGCGCAGGGCGTGCGCCAGGTGGAAGTCGGACGACCGCGTCACCGCGCGGCCGTCCCGGATCACGACCACGACGACGCTCGAGGACAGCCGAACGTCGTCGTCCCACACCCAGTCACGGTGGCCAATGCCACGCATGGCCTCCTCGGCGTCGTCTCGGGCCTCCATCTCGTCGGCGGGTCCACGGCCACGCCAGACCACGGTGTGTGCCACCAACAGCTGGTCGGTGGCCGGGCGCTCCACCTGGCACAGCACCGACTGCCCGGCGGTCAGCGGCATCCGCTGCCGGAGGTCGCGCAGGAGCCGCGCCGGATCAACCAGAGCCCAGCGATCGAGATGCGGCGGCACCGCCGCGCGGTAGTCATCAAGTGCAGTCATGTCCCCACCGTCGCGCGCCGGCACCAGGCGTACGACGTTGTCCACAGGTTCGGCTCGCGCAGCCGGCGCGTCGGTGTCCTGTGGACAAGGCGCCGAGCCGCTGGGCAGAGCGGCAGCATCTCTCCGCAGACGACACCACGGACAGGAGCAGACATGGGCTACACGACGGACTTCGTGGGATGGGTGCAGATCGACCCACCGCTCAACGAGCACGAGACGGAGTACTTGCGCGCGTTCAGTCGCACCCGTCGGTGGGACCGGCCGGGCGGAAAGTACGTCGTCCTGCCGCACCCGCTGGCCGAGGACGAGCCCACGCTCGACGACCGCAGCGACGCACACAACCGGCCGGCTCACGGAGAGCCGGGCCCGTGGTGCCCGTGGTTACCATCCACCGACGGCCGCGTCCTCGCCTTCGACGGGCGCGAGAAGGCGTACGACGCCGTTGCCTGGCTCCGCTATCTCATCCGGGCCTTCCTTGCGCCCGGCGCGGAGGCGAGCGCGGGCACCGACCCCCAGTTCACCGGATTCTCCTTCGACCATGTCTGCGACGGAGCGGTGGCCGCGTGCCGGCGAGACACCGGCCGCACGTCACTCATCCTGGTCACCGACAACGAGGTGGACGAGCTGGTGCTGATGCCAGGCGTCCCCGAGGACGTCGTCTGGGCCGGCCTGCCGTACGAGGAGGAGGTCGACCGGGCTCGCCAGCGAGCGGCGGCGCGGCGGGCGGCGTACGACGAGCGGCTGGTGGGCCGCGTCCCCACCTGAGCCCGAACGCGCGGCGGAGGCGGGGCGCTTGTCCCGGTTCAGCGG
>JACCUZ010000259.1 GCA_013698395.1 Sporichthyaceae bacterium | reverse complement strand
GACTATTTCCGGGGCAAGTAGCTAGCTTCCGGACACCCGTTCACCAGGAACCGCACCGCCTGCTTGGGGGCGCTCATCGGCCACACGCGACAGGAAGCGCTCCAGCTGATCTATCCGGTGCTCCCACGAGTAGCTCTGGACCGTCTGAAGGCCGCCGTGCACCAGTCGCGCACGCAGCTCGGAATCGCCCAGGACCCGCTCGATTCCGGCCGCCACCGCCCCGGGATCGGATTCGACCATCAGGCAGTTGTCGCCGTCGCGGCAGAAGTCCCGGTTGCCGTTGGCGTCTGTGCAGACCACGGGCGCGCCGGCCGCCATCGCCTCCAGCGGCGGGAGGCAGAACCCCTCGTGCCTGGAGGTCTGCACGAACACGGTCGCCTGGTTGAGCAGCTCGTTGACCTCGCCGTCGCTGGGCGCCTGTATATAGCGCGACCTGCCTTCGGGCCGCAGCTCGGGCTCGACCCCGAACAGACACAGCTCGGGTTCTGAGCCAAGCCGCCGCCAGGCCTCCACGGTGAGCGGGAAGTTCTTCAACGGGTTGGAACGGCCAAGCGCCAGGAGCATGTCGCCGCGACGCTCGATCTCGAGCGCGCGGAAGGTGTCCAGGTCGATCCCCGGCGGGACCAACTCCGCGGCCAGTCCCAGCTCGGCCAGCTTTCGCGCACTCACCTCGGCAATGGTCATGTAGCGAAACTCCTCGCGGTAGCTGGCCAGCACCTCGCAGCGGGCGCGCTCCTGGACCCCGCTGCGACCTGAGTAGTACGAGGTCTCGATGTCCTGCACGAAGAACACGGCACGGCCGCGTCGCACGGAAGCACGCCATACGGGATCACCCGTGGCCCACCACGTGGCGACCTTGATCGCCTCCTCGCGCGCCAGTGCGGCGGCCAGCTCATCGTAGTCGGCAAAGGTGTGCACCGGCGCCTCGAGCGGGAACCAGTCGGGCTGGCCGCCGAGCGAGAAGAGAGCCACGGAGTGGCCGCGGGCCTGGAGCCGGTTGAGGTGCTCGAAGATGTCGCGGTGGCCACCACCGACGCCGGTGTCCTCGGTCACGTAGATCACGCGTAGGGCGCCGTCGGTGGTGCGCACCGGCCGGTCGTCGAACCAGCCACCCCAGCGGTCCCAGAACCGACGCTGCGAGCTCAGCTCACGCTCGCCCTGCGCCGTACCACGAGTGGGCGACTCCATATGGGTGAGCGTCGACAGGGCCTCGTACCGGACAGAGCGATCCGCCTCCCAGGCCCGTAGGCAGTAGTCCACGTCCTCGTACCCCATGGCGTAGCCGTCGTCGAAGGTGCCGATGGCGTCGATCAGGTCACGCCTCAGGTACATGCAGGCACCGGTCACAGCCAGGGCATCGGTGCTCACCCTCGCGGGTGCGAAGGCCTCGGGACGAAAGCGGTAGCGATGGTCGAACCACTCGGGCGCCCCCACGTTGCGGTAGGAGCCGGCCGACTGGATCCGCCCATCGGGGTACAGGAGTCGCGGCCCGACTATCCCGACTTCATCACGGTTGTCGTAGGCGGCCATCTGCAGTTGGGCGAGCCACCCGCGGTGGGGGACCACGTCGTTGTTCAGAACCACCACGTCGTCATCCGGTCCCGCCAGGGCTATGCCCCTGTTCACGCTGGCGGCGTAGCCGGCGTTGTCGGGCGCGAGGACAAGCTCGACGCCTTGCAGCTCTCCCAGCTTCTCCTGGTGCTCGCGCTCGCTGCCATCGTCCACGACCACGATTCGGGTGCGCGAGCGATCGACCGTCCGGCGCAGCCCCCGGACCGCGGCAAAGGTCACCTCGGTCGCGCCGAAGGTCGGAACGACCACGACCACCAGGCGACCGTTCTCCCGGTACCAGCGCACCGTTCCGCGCAGTACCGAGCGTTGCTGGAGCTTGAGCCGCACTCCGCTGTCGAGGCCCAGCGGGCGCAATGGGGCTGTGGCAATACGGCCCAGCAGGTTCCACCACCCGTAGGTTCTCACCGTCAGGGCGGCGCGCTTGGGGAGGTCGTTGAGCATGCGATTCAGCATTGGGGGTCGAAACCGCCGCGGCGCTCAAGAGAAAGCAGCCGGCGTACGCGGGCCGGCAGGCGGTCGGCGCGAGAGCCCAGTGTGGCACCTACGACCCGGGCGAAATGGTGCGCCACAGAGTGGAGGAGCACCGGAAAACAGCGGCGCAAGGGAAAGCCCTCCCGGCGCAGCAAGCCCATGTCGTCGCGAACCTCGCGCTGAACCACGAGCGCCAGCCGGGCCGGACCACCGTGGGCGCGATAGCCGTGCACCTCGCGCAGGGCTCGGGACTCATCGAAGGCGCGACGCAGCTGCCGTCCGGGCGGGTAGTCATGCGAATGCGTGACCACCGCGGTGGGTTGGTAGGCCTTGGCCCAACCCGCCGACATCATGTCGCGCGCCAGCATCTGATCCTCCGCGTAGGACACCGCCCGGAACGGCACCTGCTCCCACGCCCCCCGCGCGACGCAGCCGTTGGCGTTGGTGAAGAAGGCGCGACGGTCACGCGATGCACGGTCGGCCGAGAGGTCGCCCGCCCGGTCCACGC
>JACCUZ010000255.1 GCA_013698395.1 Sporichthyaceae bacterium | reverse complement strand
GAGTTCCTCGTCGCCTGGGCGATGGAAAGTGCTTCGAGGGTCAGGGCCTCCCGCTCCATGGTCACGTTGCCTTCGGCGTCCGCGGTGGTACCGCGCAACAGGGCAACGGTGATGGGGAACGCCGCGTAGAACATGAACTCTTCGCCTTTCAGGTTGATGACCTGGACGACATCCTCGGTGGTCACGTCGTTTATGCGTCCGCCTTCCAGAGGGGGTCGACGAACGTTCCGAGTCCCACCCGGGTGATCAGGCCCGGACGCCCGGCTGCTATCTCGCGGTACAGGTGTCAGATGACACCTTGGGGCAGGCAGTACGCCTCGACCTCGTTACGCAGCGCCAACGACTCTCGAGAGCGATCGCGAGTTCCTCGGGGAATCCGATGCCTACGAAACCCCCGGTGGCCAATGTGTCGCCGTCGTGCACCAGACGGGCCGCGTCGCGTGCGGAGATGATCTTATTGCGCCGCATACCATCAGCATGATGGCGCCGACCGTGCAGTCGCGTCAGGTCTGACCGACACACACCGACACCTGTCCCTATGACCGTCCTCTACATGTCACGAGTTGTTCGCGCGGAGGAGGTCACCTATCGGCGCGCTCTTACTTGCAGATGTCCTCGTTCGCCGTGCGGACGTCGAGGTCCTCGTCGACACCCGGCGAGGCCGTGGACCCGCTCACCGTCACCCTGCTGACCGACGGCGCGTCGGCACCGACGACCACCACCAGCGTCGAGCCGAGCGAGAGGTCCGGGGTGACGGTGGAGCCGTCGACGGCGGCGGCGAGGGTGCGGGCGGACTCGTCGTACGCGGGGTCGTGGAGCACGGTCGTGGTCGGATAGTCGTCACGGTCAGCGTTGCCGACGCCTACCACGCTGAAGCCCGCGGCGGTCAACTCACGGGCGACCCGGCTGGCCTCCCCTGCGACTCCTGAGCCGTTGCGCACCTCGACACTGATCCGCTCAGGGGGGGTGACCAGCGGGGGACCGGACGGGCTCGCGGTCGCGGCCGGTGTGCGTTCCTTGCCGGGCAGCGGCTGGTCGAAGCGCAAGGCGGTCCAGAGCTCCCGGGCCGACGGTTTGAACTGCACCCGGTTGGGGTCGGGCGGGTACGGCTCATTCGGCACCGTGAGGAAGTTGACGTCCCGGGTGTCGATGCCGCGGACCTGCTGGGCCAGCTTGCGCAGCTCGTTGAGGCTGCCGATGTCGGTGGTGATGGACTTGGTCGCCGCGTCCAGGAACCGCAGCAGCCGGTCGGGCCGCAGCAGCAGCCCGGTGCTGCGCACCTTGCTCACCATGGAGGCGAGGAACGCCTGCTGCCGGTCGATGCGCGAGAGATCTCCTCCGTTTCCCAGCGCGTAGCGGGTGCGCACGTAGGCCAGCGCCTGCTGGCCCTTGACGGTCTGCCGGCCGGCCTTCAGGTCCAGCCGCGACTTCGGGTCGTTCACGTCTTCGGGTACGCAGACCTGCACCCCGCCCAGGGCGTTGACCATGTCCTTGAAGCCGCGGAAGTCGATCACGACGTAGTCGTCGATGAGGATGTCGGTCAGCGCCTCGACGGTCTTGACGGTGCAGGCCGGGCCGCCCTCGTAGAACGCCGTGTTGAACATCTCGTTGCTGCGGGCTGGCACCGTGTCGCCGTCGGCAGTCCGGCACGAGGGGATGTCGACGATTGAGTTGCGCGGGATGCTCACCATCACCGCACTCTGCCGGTCGGCGGCGAGGTGGAGCAGGATCGTGGTGTCCGAGCGTTCCCCGAAGCTGACGTCCCCCGCCCGCTTGTCCGACCCCATGATCAGGATGTTCAGGGCCTCGACATCCTCAGCCTTCTCGGCCACCTTGTGAGGGCGGTCAGTGCCGAGGATCTCGTCGATGGGCACCTGGTTGATGTTCGCGTTGAGCCGGTAGTAGGCCACCGCAGCGACCGCGGATCCGGTCACCGCGAGCAAGGCGAGAGTGACGCTGAGTGCAGTAAGCACCCGCTTCACGGGGCGCGTTCGCGCCACGTGCCGCGCACGCGGCGAGTGGCGCCGTCCAGCGGTTCTCTGCACCGGGGTGCTCGTCCTTCGTCCTGCGTATGGTCGCGCTCGGGTGCCCCTCGACGGAGCAACACATGGGGAAACGAGAGGGGTACAGCAGGTGGATCGTCAAGTCTAGGTCATGACGGGTACGGCGGGCTCGAACACCGGCAGCGGGCCGGGACTCCCGGGCAGGGCCGCTGTCAGCCGCTCCTGCCGGATCCGCTCGGCCAGCCGTCCCTCGTCGAGGTGGCGGCACAGCACCGCCGTGGTGTCCATGGCCAGGGGCACGACCAGGGCGCCGAGCACCGCCGAGACCGTCCTGAGCGGCTGCGTGACGAGCAGCCGGCTACCGGCGGGCAACGTCGGCGACCCGAGGGCGGCGGCCAGCAACGCCGCGCCGGTCACCGTGCCGTCCCGGCTGCGTAGCACCGGGTCATCGGGCCGCGGCGTGGCCGTCGGCACGAACCGGTCACCCTGGGCGTGCACCGAACGGTCGTAGTCCACCGCGGCCGGGTGAGTCGGCAGCGCGCCGGCCCGCGGGAGACCCATCGGCCCCAGGCCTAGCGACACGACATGGTCCGCGCCCGTGCTGTCCCGGTCGGGCGAGCCGTGCGCCACGACCGCCACGTCCACACCGTCCCGGCCGTCGAGGTCGACCACCAGGCCGAGCGCCCAGGCCGCCTGCAGCCAGACCGCGGCCTGCCAGTGCAACGGCAGCCGAAGGCGGAGCGAGGAGCCCGACTGCACGTCCAGCTCGTCGCGCAGCAGGTTCGCCGTCTTCGCCACCCAGGTGGCGAAGGTCAGCACCGAGAGCTCGATCCGCTCGTCCGTCGCGTCGTCGTACGCCGTGAGCAGCGGCCGGGACGGCTCCGACGCCACCGCCCGGTCCAGCAGGTCAGCGGGCGTCAGCACCGGGCCAGGCTACGAGTCATGGGGTCGCAAAATCTGCCGGCAGGCAGGCGGGCGTACACGCCGAGGTCATCAAGACCACCGGGTTTCCGGTCGATCCGGGAGACACTGACCAGTCCGAGAGCCAATTCCCACCTGCCTCAGCGCCCACGCCCGTCCCACGTACCCAGAGGTCCCGCCCCATGCGCAAGGCCCCGTCCGCTCTCCTCCTGAGCGTGCTCGTCCCGCTGGCCGGGGCGGTACCGGTGCTGACCCCGCCGCAGGCCGCCCCGCGGCCGGTGGCGCCCGAGGTGCGTTCGCACGCGCTGCGTGGTGTCGAGCTGGGTGTCGACCGGGAGGCCCGCCGGGCCAGCTTTGCCGTCTCGTCGTCCGCGCGGGCCGCTGCGCCGCCGGTCGACGAGGGCCGCCCTGCCGGGCGTCCCGAGGTCCTGGTGTCCCGCCGTCAGGTCGCGACCTTCGACCTGCTCGGTGTCACGTGGCAGGCGACCAGCCCGGAACCCGACCTGACCGTGGTGGTGCGCACCCACACCGATCGCGGCTGGTCGCCGTGGACTGCGCTGGACCCGGCCGTTGCTCCCCGACCGGAGGAGGCGCGGGCGGCTCGGCCGGGCACCGAGCCGTTGTGGGTCGGAGCGGCCGACGGCTACCAGGTGCGGGTGGACGTGCGGACCGGGTCGCTGCCACGGGACCTGCGCATCGACCTGATCGATCCGGGCAGCTCACCTGCGGACGCGCGGCCGCAGGGCCGGCGGCCGATGCAGAGCGCGCAGGCCGCGGCGGCACGGCCACTCGTCTACACCCGGTCACAGTGGGGCGCGGACGAGCGGCTGCGGCGTACCGCGCCGTCGTACAACGACACGATCAAGGCGGGGTTCGTCCACCACACGGCCGGCTCCAACAACTACACCGAGGCGGAGGTGCCGCAGATCCTGCGCGCGATCTACGCCTACCACGTGAAGGGCAACGGCTGGTCCGACATCGGGTACAACTTCCTGGTCGACCGTTTCGGCCGGCTCTGGGAGGGCCGCTACGGCGGCATGGACCGGGCCGTGGTCGGGGCGCACACCGGCGGGTTCAACGTCGACACCTTCGCCGTCTCGGCGATCGGCAACTTCGACAAGGTCGCGGCGCCGCCAGTCATGGTCGACTCGATCGCGCGCGTCATGGCCTGGAAGCTCGCCATGCACTTCCGGGACCCCAACGCCACCACCTCGTTGACGTCGCAGGGAGGCGGGACATCGCGCTACGCCGCGGGGGCACAGGTCACGACCGGCGTCGTGTCGGGTCACCGCGAGGTGGGGAAGACGTCGTGCCCCGGGACGAACGTCTACACCCAGCTGGCCACGATCCGGGCGCTCACGGCCTCCTACCTGGGAACCACGATGTTCAGCCCGCGCGCGTCGTCGACCACGG
>JACCUZ010000251.1 GCA_013698395.1 Sporichthyaceae bacterium | reverse complement strand
CTCTGTGGCACTGTCCCGCGGGTCACCCCGGGTGGGCGTTACCCACCACCCTGCCCTGTGGAGCCCGGACTTTCCTCGGCGGGCGCCTCCGGAGAGGCACCCGACGCGACCGCCCGGCCGGCTCGTCCGCCGTACGGCAAGGGTAACCCTCCTCAGGCCGCCTGGAACCGCACCGAACGCTGAGCCACGTCGGCTTCCGTGAGCCGCACCCGGACCGGTTCACCGAGCGGCAGCTCGCCGTCGAACGCTGCCCGCACCGCGGGTTCGGCGAGCTGGACGGTCCCGCCACCTCCGTCACGGACGTCGACCACGACCGCGTCGAACACCTGGCCCACTGCGTCCCGGAGCACGACGGCCTCCATCAACGCCACGCACTCGCGCTCGAGCGCTCCGGCCAGCCGGTCGCTATCAGCCATCTCGGCCGGCAGGGCGGGCAACGCCGCCCGAACCCAGGACGGAACGTCCGTGCCTGCGCACAATGACAGGCACACCTCGCTGACGTAGCGGTCGACGAGCCGGCGCAGCGGCGCGGTCGCGTGCGCGTACGCCCCGGCGACGGCGGCGTGGGTCGCTTGCTCTGGCACGGCCCCGTCGAATGCGGTGTAACCCGCGCCGCGCAGCAGAGACGTGGTCTCCTCGAGAAAGGCGGCGTGGTGAGGGTCGGCAGCGTCCAGGCGTGAGATCACCTCGGCATACGACGTGTCGCTGGTCCAGTCGATACCGAGCACGCGAGCCGACCGTTGCAGGACCTGGATGGCGTTGTCGGGCGCATGTGGCAGCGTCCGCAGGACGCCGACCTCACCGTGGAGCATGAGGTCGGCGGCCGCCATTCCGGTGAGCAGGGAGATCTGTTCGTTCCACGACTCGACCGGCCGGGACAGGCGGTAGGCCAACCGGAAGGAGCCGTCAACCTCCTCGATCTCCTGCTCAGGAATTGGCAAGCTGACGCCGCCCCGTTGCTCCTCGATCGCCTTGCGCAGTGTCCCGACCTCTGCGAGCAGGTCGAGTTGCTCATCGGCGCGGCCACTGTCATGGAGCTCTTGTACGCCGGCGTAGTCCAGTCGGCGTTGCGACCGGACCATCGCGCGCCTGACCTCCACTCCGGTCTGCTCACCTTCTCGGTCAAGGTCGAGGATCCACAGGACGGCCGGGCGGACCTGGCCGGGCAGCAGCGAGGCCGCGCCTTCGGAGAGCACGGGCGGGTGCAGCGGAGTGCGCAGATCGGGGCTGTAGAAGGTCTCGCACCGCAGGTGCGCCTCGGCGTCGATCGCCGCACCGGGCCTGACGAACGCGGCGACATCGGCGATCGCGTAGCGCACCCGGTAGCCACCTTTGCCGCGACGCTCCATATGCATCGCCTGGTCGAGGTCGGTGGAGCCCGGTGGGTCGATGGTGAGGAAGGGCAGTTCGCTGACGTCGTACGTCGGCAGGTCGGGCGACGCGGCTACCTGCTCCGCCTCGGCGATCACGTGGTCGGGAAATCGCGCCGGGAGCTCGAGCTCCGCTCTGATGCGCTCGAATCCCGCACGTAGCTCTCGGGCCGCCTCGTCGTCACCGACGCGCAAGGACAGATGTCGACGCGGCATTGCGGCAGCCTACGCAGCCCGGGCGCCGCGTCCTTCACCTACGCTCGCCACCCATGGCAGACCTGACCATCGGCTATGCGGCGATGTTGGAGCAGTTCCCGCCGTTGGAGGCCGTCGAGCTCACCGTCCTTGCCGAGCGGAACGGGTTCTCCGGCTGCATGGCGGCCGACCACTTCCAGCCTTGGGTGCCGGCGCAGGGGCAGGCTTCCTTCGTCTGGAATGTGCTGACCGCTGTCGGTGAACGCACCAGGGGGGATATCGGCCCGGGCGTGACCTGCCCGTCCTTCCGCTTTCATCCGGCCATCGTCGCGCAGGCCAGCGCCACCCTTGAGGCGATGTACCCGGGCCGGCACTGGCTCGGCGTCGGAGCCGGGGAGGCGCTCAACGAGCACATCGTCGGCGGTTACTGGCCGGAGGCTGGCGAGCGTTCGCTGCGGATGTTCGAGGCCGTCGACCTGATCAAGACGCTCTTCGATGCTTCGCTACAAGGCAAGGACGTCAAGCACGAGGGCCGGTTCTTCAAGCTCGAGACCACCCGGTTGTGGACGATGCCTAGAAAGCCGCCTCCGGTCCTCGTCGCAACCGCCGGACCTGTCAACGCAAAGCGGGCTGGTGCTCACGCTGACGGGCTGATCACCGTCGGCGCGCCGCTGGAGAAAGTCGAAGGGCTGTTCGCGAAGTTCGCGCAGGGCGCCCGGGACGCCGGCAAGGACCCGGAGGTTATGCCGAGGGTGCTGCAGCTGCACCTGTCCTGGGCCGATACCGACGAGCAGGCGCTGGCAAACGCCATGACGGAGTGGCCCAACGGCGCCATGAAGTTCCCGAAGGCCGACATCCGCTCACCCCACGACTTCGCCGCGATGGCGGCGCTCGTGCGCCCCGGGGGATTCAAGGGTCGGATGGTCATCTCGTCGGACCCCGACGTGCACCGCGCGCACATCCAGTCGTTCCTCGACCTCGGGTTCGACCGGGTGTACCTGCACAACGTGGGCCGCAACCAGGCAGAGTGGATCGAGGTGTTCGGACGCGAGGTCCTGCCAAGACTCCGCCGCTGACACTGCGCCGCGGGCACTGCGCCGCTTCGCCGCGCACCGGACACGGCGCGCCGTTGACGCTCAGGCCGCCGGACACCCCGGCTGCCGGGCCGATGACGGACTGGGGGGTCGCGGCCGCTCGGTCACGTTGCCGTAGCCCTCGCCGGGGGCGTAGCCGGGCAGCGGCTCGGGGCCGGTCCGGACCAGGATGCCGGTGAGCATCCTGGTGTCCACGCTCCCGTCGCCGTGCAGGACCGTGTGCACCAGCCGCCGGGTCTTGTGCTCGTGATGGCGCCGGCACCGC
>JACCUZ010000198.1 GCA_013698395.1 Sporichthyaceae bacterium | reverse complement strand
CGATGCGGAACGCCGCGCCCGCCGTACGCTTCCCGACCCGCGTCTGCAGCATCCACAGCTTGTTGCGCTCGATGGTGAACTCGATGTCGCACAGGTCCCGGTAGTGGTTCTCGAGGGTCTCCATGATGTCCAGCAGCTGGTCGAACGCCGGCTTGTCGATGCCCTCGAGATCTTGCAGCGGAACGGTGTTGCGGATGCCCGCCACGACGTCCTCGCCTTGCGCGTTCTGCAGGTAGTCACCGTAGATGCCCTGCTGACCGGAGCCGGGGTCGCGGGTGAAGGCCACACCGGTGCCGGAGTCCATACCGAGGTTGCCGAAAACCATCGTGACGACGTTGACCGCCGTGCCGAGGTCGGCGGGGATGCGCTCCTGGCGGCGGTAGAGGATCGCCCGCGGCGCGTTCCACGAGTCGAACACAGCGCGGATCGCCAGATCCATCTGCTCGCGGGGGTCGGTGGGGAACTCACGTCCGCCCTCGTCGCGGACGATGCCCTTGAACGTGTCCACCAGCGCCCGTAGGTCCCCCTCGTCCAGGTCGAGGTCGTTCTCGGTGCCCTTGGCCGCCTTGGCGGAGTCGAGGGCGTCCTCGAAGTGCTCGCCGCCGATGTCGAGCACCGTCTTGCCGAACATCTGGATCAGGCGCCGGTAGGAGTCCCACGCGAAGCGTTCGCTGCCGGACTGCTTGGCCAGACCCTGCACCGACTCGTCGTTGAGCCCGATGTTGAGCACCGTCTCCATCATCCCGGGCATGGAGAACTTCGCCCCGGACCGCACCGACACCAGCAGCGGGTCGTCGGGCTGGCCGAGCGTGCGGCCCATCTCCCGCTCGAGCGCTGCGAGGTGCTCGCTCACCTCGTCGCGCAGGTCCTCCGGCTCGGTTCCACTGTCGAGGTAGACCTTGCACGCCTCCGTCGTGATCGTGAAACCGGGGGGCACCGGCAGACCGAGGTTGGTCATCTCGGCGAGGTTCGCACCCTTGCCGCCGAGCAGGTCCTTGAGCTCCCTGTTGCCTTCGATGAAGTCGTAGACGTACTTCGGCACGGCACGCACCCCTCGCGATCGTCGTCGACTTTCTGGTCGACGCAGAGCCAGTGGCCGGAGCCTACCCATCCGGCCTGGCACGCCGTGGTGACAGGATGCGCCGATGAGCGCACCGCACCAGCGAACCTCCGGCGGGGCACGGGTGGCCTGGTGGGGTTTGCTGTCCTCTGCGGCGGCACCCGTGCTGCTCATCGGCGGCTGGACGGCTGCGGCCACCCGCCAGCGAGGCGGCTTCGACCAGGTGCGCGAGACGATCAGCGCCCTGGCCGCGATCGGCGCCGACGACCGCTGGCTGATGACGACTGCCTTGGCCGGGCTGGGCATCTGTCACCTCACGACCGCAACCGCGCTGCACGCCGCGCGGTTGCCCGGCCGGCTGGTCCTCGCCGGGGGCGGCCTGGCCACGGTGCTGGTCGCGGTCTTCCCCCTGCCGGCCGAGGACAGCGGTTCGCCGGTGCACACCGCGGTCGCCGGCACTGCGTTCCTCGCTTTGGCGGTGTGGCCTGCGCTGGCCTGGCGGCGCAAGCGCCCGCACTGCTTCACCCAGGTCCTTCCCTCGGAGCTGCCGCGGTGCTGCTGGCCCTGGTCGGCTGGTTCGGTGTCGAGCTGGCGGCCGACAGCGGTCGGGTCGGGCTGGCGGAGCGAGCGGCGGCGGGTGCCCAGGCCCTGTGGCCGCTCGTCGTGGCGTGGGGCTGCCGCGCCCCGGCATGGCGGGCGGCGACATGACCGGCTTTCGGTGGGGCGTGCTCGGGACCGGTGGCATTGCCGGCGCGTTCGTGCGCGACCTGTCCCTGCTGCCGGACACGGCGATCGTCGCGGTGGGCTCCCGACGGCAGGAGACCGCGGACGAGTTCGCCCGGGCGCACGGCATCCCGCGTGCCCTTTCTACGTACCAGAGCCTGGTCAGCGCCGAAGATGTGGACGCGGTGTACGTCGCAACGACCCACCCCGCTCACCACGACGCCGCGATGCTCGCCATCGAGGCCGGCAAGGCGGTCCTCGTCGAGAAGCCGTTCACCATGGACGCCAGCGAGGCCCGGTCGCTGGTCGCTGCGGCTCGGCACCACGGCACGTTCTTGATGGAGGCGATGTGGACACGCTTCCTGCCGCACATGATCCGGCTGCGAGAGCTCCTCGCGGCCGGGGCTCTCGGCGAGGTGCGCAGCCTGGTCGCGGAGCACGGGCAGTGGTTTCCCCGTGACCCGTCGCACCGGTTGTTCGCCCCCGAGCTGGGCGGCGGCGCGCTGCTCGACCTGGGGATCTACCCGGTGTCCTTCGCCTCCATGGTGCTCGGGACACCCGACCGGGTGACGGCGGTGAGCGACGAGGCGTTCACCGGGGTCGACGCGACGACGTCGGTGGTCCTGCAGCACTCCGGTGGCGCACATGCCACCCTCACGACGACGCTCGAGGCAGCAGGCGCGAACCGAGCCTCCGTCGCCGGCACCGAGGCGCGCGTGGAGATCGACCCGGTCTGGTACGCCCCGACGACCATGCGGCTCGTCGCGCGCGATGGGACGGTGCTCGAGGCGTTCGAAAGACGCGAGCCGCCGCACGAGGCGAAGGGCCTGCGCCACGAGGCGGCGGAGGTGGCGCGCTGCGTGACCGAGGGACGACTGGAAAGCAATGTGATGCCCCTCGATGAGACGGTCGCGATCATGGCCACCATGGACGAGATACGCCGCCAGGCCGGCCTGAACTCCGCTCGCTGACCGGGACTCGGTCAGCGT
>JACCUZ010000170.1 GCA_013698395.1 Sporichthyaceae bacterium | reverse complement strand
CGCCCACTGCAAGACCGAGCGCGAGCCCTCAGCCCTCCGCGGTCGCCGGCGTACCGGCCGGGGCGGTGCGCGTCGCCCCTGACCTGTACCGCCTGCCGCTCGGCGATGCGCGTCTTCCGGTGCTCGTCGCCTCGACCGAGAGCCGCGTGTGGTTCGTGGACCAGCGCAACCAGCTCGCGGCCCTCGACACCTCGAGCGGCGCGATCTTCACGGTCGCCCAGCTGCCGCGCGACGCCATCCTTCGCGGCCTCGCCGTCGGCCGCACCCACGTGTACGCGGTGGACATCGCCAAGGGCCGGCTCTTCGGGTTCGCGACGAACGGCGAGCCGCTGACCCCGCACCCGCTGGCGGTGACCGATGTCAGCGCCATGACCGTGGCGCCGGATGGGACGGTCTGGATCGCGATGCGCGATTCCTCGCAGCTCCTGGCGTTCCGCCCGTCGGCCAAGCGCGTCGAGCTCCTCGATGTCGGCGTTCGCGGCTCCGTGACGCTGGCCGTGGAGAGCGGCGGCCGGCTGTGGTTCTCGAACGGCGCGACCGGGATCGGCTGGTATGAGCCACAGAGCGGCCGCCTGAGGCAGCTCGTATGGCCGGCCCCTCACGCTCCTGGCGTGCTCGCTGCGGACCCCTTCGGCCAGGTGTGGGCGGGCACCGCGACCGGGGACGTGTACTTCCTGCGCGACGGGATCGCGGGCCTGGTGGCACGGGTCGGGCGTCCGATCACCGCGCTGGCCTTCGATCCGAGCGGCCAGGCCTGGTACCTCGCCCCCGCTGTGGGGGCCGCCGGCTTCGCCTACGCCCCGGTGAACGGCCCCTCGCTCGCTCGGCTGGTCCCCGGCCCGGCGGCGACCCTGACCTTCAACTGGGCCTGGCGGCCCTGGCTGGCGGATCCGGCCGGCGGGTTCTACCTGGGCACCGAGGTGCCGCATTGACGCGACAAATCGACTCGATTGTTCGTATTAGAGGCAATCGTGTGGCCGAAATGGCATATGCCGGTGGCGGTCTCGCACGGGGCGTGCTACAAATCGCCCTGGCGGGACGGGCCTATACCGCTCCCGTACGCCATTTCGTCCCGCGATCCGATACGGGTTCGGTCCCCGGGCTGTTGCCCCCCGGGGCCGAAGGTGGCGAGAGCCACGAAATTCGACTGAAGGGGAGGTGACAAGAAGACCGGGGACAAGACCTCTATCGGATGTCACGCGCAGCTCTCAGCATCGCGACAGAGACTCCAAGAAAAGGATGGCCTAATGCGAAGGATCATTACAGCGATCACCGCGGTCGCGCTCGCGTTGAGCTTCGTCGCCTCGGCGACGACGGTCAACGCAGCCGTACCGGGCTATGACTCCGCCTACGCCGGCGAGTCCGCCTTCCTCACGCTCAACCCGGGCCAGAGCGGCACGTTCACGGCGTTCTTTGCGAACACCGGGACGACCAGCTGGGTCCGTGGCACTGCCTCCCAGGTGGACCTCGCGGCGTGCCTCGAGAACAAGACGAGCTGCAACCTGCAGGACGCCTCCGAGGCGCCGTTCAACAGCGGCTGGCTCTCCGCCGTCCGCTACACGACGCACACGCAGACCACCGTTGCCCCCGGCCAGATCGGTACCTTCACGTACAACGTGGCGGTCCCGGCGGCCCAGGCACCGGGGACGTACCGCTTCAACGGCGCGCTCGTGCTGAGCGCGACCGGTGCGGACATCCACAACGAGGGCTACTACCAGGACGTGACCGTCCCGGTCCGCGCGGCCGCCGCGGCCGCTCCGGCCGTGATCGACCTCGTCCCTGCGTCGCAGTTCAGGCAGATCGGTAAGACCGCGACCCTCACGCTGACCGCGACCGACGCCGCCGGCGCCGCAGTCGCCAGTGTGGCGGTCACCTGCAACATCGACTCGATCGCGGGCACCAGCCCGGACGCGATCACCGGCAACCCTGACTTCCAGGTGACCGGGACGACGAACGCGAGCGGTGTGTTCGTGCTCACCTTCTCGCGCGACAACCCCGGTATCGACACCGTCACGTGCTACTCGGACGCTGACCCGACCGTCCGTGACGTCTCGACGGTCCAGTGGGGCATTCCCGCTGTGCCGCTCGCGGTGACCCCGGACACGGCAGAGACCAAGGCCGTGGGTGAGTGCCGCACCTACACGGTGCAGGCCTTCAACCCGCTCTTCGGTGGCCCGCTCACGCCGACCGGCGTGGCGGACAACCCGTCGCTTCAGCTCTACGCGAACTTCACCGAGAACTTCGCCGCCCCGACCGGCATCGACAAGGACGCCGGGGCGACGATCACCGACAGCGCAGGCAACAGCTTCTCGCCGAGCCCGACGCTCTCGGTCCCTGTAGTCACCGACGCCAACGGCGTCGCTCTGCTCTCGGTCTGCGGCGTCGGCGTCGCGACGCTGACCCCGATCGTCTTCAACAACCAGTCCGGCGGCAACGTCAACACGATCCAGGCGGCGGACCTCCGGGACACCGGTGGGACGCTGACCATTGGCTTCCTCGCGACCGCGACCATCACCCCGAGCGCCGCGACGAACCCGACCAGCACCGCGGGCGCCGCATCCTTCAACAACGCCGGCATGACTGATGAGGCAGGAGAAGAGACGTACACCCTGACCCTGAGGCAGGCTGGCGCGACGTTCCTGGTCCCGAACGACTACACCGTGATCTTCACGGTGCGGAACACCAGCGTCGACACGATCGTCTACATCGTCAACTGCGACGGTACTGACGTGAGCATCGCCGTCATCGGCGGTGGCACGGCGACCTGCACAGCGACGATCGCAGCCGGTGAGAACCCCGGCACGGCGAGCGTCACGGTCGACTCCGCCCAGGTCGGCGGAGCCTCCATCACCGCGACAGCGACGAGCACCAGCTCGCCGTTCACGCAGACCACGTCCAACACGGCGACGAAGTCGTGGGTGACCACGGCCGATGAGGACACCGCGTTCGCGGTGAACCAGAGCCGTAGCGGAACGGTCACGTCGGTCGAAAAGGGTGCCTCGGCCAACGACTGCGTTGGCTCGTACATCCTGACCGTCGGCACGACCGCCTATCTCATCACCTACGACCTGAACGATTCCTTCGTGGTCGGTGGAGTGACCTTCCTTGGGCTGCCCGCGTGCACCCAGTTCGAGGCCTCCCTCAGCGCCGGTGACCTCCTGACGTTCACCAACGTCGGTGCGGACCCCGGTAGCGTGGACATCCACAACATCACGCAGGACAACCCGTAGCTCGGGACGCACGGATCTCGTGATCCACAAGGACCGGGGCCCTTCGGGGCCCCGGTCCTTTGTTGTGTGCGGGCCGTGCGCCTCGGGCCATCCC
>JACCUZ010000248.1 GCA_013698395.1 Sporichthyaceae bacterium | reverse complement strand
CGCCGAAGCCCAGACCGCTCCCGGATCTCTTGCGCTGCAACGCCTCGCCTTTGGCTCGGGCCTTGTTCCCGAGCTCGACCTGGAAGGCCGCCATCCGCTCCCGAAGGCTGTCGTCAGCGGTAGCAAGGATGCGTACGGCCAGCAAGCCGGCGTTGCGCGCGCCCGCCACGGACACGGTCGCGACAGGGACCCCTCCGGGCATCTGCACGATCGACAGCAGCGAGTCCATGCCGTCGAGGTGCTCCAGCGGCACCGGCACACCGATGACGGGTAGCGGAGTCACCGAGGCCAGCATCCCCGGCAGGTGCGCAGCGCCCCCGGCGCCCGCCACGATCACCCTGAGCCCACGACCTGCGGCCTGCTCCCCGTAGGTCAGCATCTCCCGCGGCATCCGGTGGGCCGACACGACGTCCACCTCGAACGACACGTCGAACTCCTCGAGCGCCGTGGCAGCAGCCTCCATCACCGGCCAGTCGGAGTCGCTTCCCATGACGATCCCGACCAGCGGGCTGACCACCGGATCGCGTCCTTCAGCCATCGATGTCTCCTCGTAGGAAGGCGGCCGCGTGCCGGGCTCGGTCGCGCACGTCCTCAGCATCGTCGCCGAGAGCTGTCACGTGACCGATCTTTCGCCCTGGGCGTACGACCTTGCCGTACATGTGGATCCGGACCCCCGGGTCGTGCGCGAAGCAGTGCAGGTAGCCCGGGTACATGTCGGGGTGATCGCCGCCGAGCACGTTGGCCATCACGACCTGCGGCGCGGTCATCGAGGTGTCCCCGAGCGGCAGGTCGAGCACCGCCCGCAGGTGCTGCTCGAACTGGTTGGTCCGTGATCCTTCGATGGTCCAGTGGCCGCTGTTGTGGGGACGCATCGCGAGCTCGTTGACCCGCACGCCCGCCTGCGTGTCGAACATCTCGACCGCCAGCACGCCGGTGACCTCGAGACCCTCCGCGATCCGCAGCGCGATCTGCTGCGCGGCGAGGGCGTGGTCCGCCTCGATGGCCGCGGGCGCCAGCACCTCACGGCAGACACCATCGACCTGAACGGTCTCGACGACCGGCCACACAGCGGCCTGCCCGTGCGGGCTGCGGGCGACCAGGACCGCAAGCTCACGGGTGAACCCGACTCTCTCCTCCGCCAGCAGGGCACGCCCCTCCGCGAGCCAGTCAGCCGCCCCGTCCGGCGAGTTGACCAGGCGGACGCCCTTACCGTCGTAGCCGCCCCGTGGCCGCTTGAGCACCAACGGCCAGCCCACCTCGGCGCCGAACCCCTCGAGGTCCGCCGACGAGCGCACCTCCGCCCACCGGGGGCAGGGGATCCCCAGGTCGGTGAGCCGGCGCCGCATCACCAGCTTGTCCTGGGCATGCACGAGAGCGGCCGGCCCGGGCCGTACGACGATCCCCTCGGTTTCCAGCCGGCTGAGGTGCTCGGTCGGGACCTGCTCATGGTCGAAGGTCACTACGTCACACCCGGCCGCGAACCGGCGGAGGGCGTCGAGGTCGTCCTCATCACCCAGCTCGGTCTGCGGCACCACCAGGGCGGCGCTGTCCTGCGGGTCGCGGGCGAGCACCCGGAGGGTTATCCCGAGCCCGATCGCGGCCGGTGCCATCATCCGGGCCAGCTGACCGCCCCCGACGACGCCGACCACCGGGAAGCCCACGGCGGTCACCCTATGCAGGGGCAAACCGGGCGCCGGGGGCGCCGGTCAGAGGCCGAGCTCCCTGGCGATCAGCATCCGCTGCACCTCGGAGGTTCCTTCACCGATCTCGAGGATCTTGGAGTCCCGCCACATCCGGGCCACCGGGAACTCGTTCATGAATCCGTAGCCACCGTGCACCTGGGTCGCCTCACGGGCGTTGGTCACCGCGATCTCCGAGGAGTACAGCTTGGCGATGGCGGCCTGCTTCTTGAACGGCTCACCGCGCAGCATCCGGTCCGCGGCGTCGTAGTACGCGAGACGAGCCGTATGCGCACGCAGCTCCATGTCAGCGATCTTGAACGAGATCGCCTGGTTGGCACCGATCGGGCGACCGAACGCCGAGCGCTCCTTGGCATAACGCACCGACTCGTCGACACAACCCTGTGCCAGGCCCACCGCAAGCGCGGCGATCGCGATCCGCCCCTCGTCGAGGATGGACAGGAACTGCGCGTAACCCCGACCCCGCTCCCCCAGGAGGTTCGCCATCGGCACCCGACAGTCCTGGAAGGACAGCTCGCGGGTGTCCGAGGCGTTCCAGCCGACCTTCGAGTACTTCTTCGACACCGTGAACCCCGGTGTCCCCGACGGCACGATGATCGAGGAGATCTCCTTGTGGCCGTCCTCGGACCGGCCGGTCACCGCGGTCACCGTGACCAGGCCGGTGATGTCGGTGCCCGAGTTTGTGATGAACGCCTTCGTGCCGTTGATGACCCAGTCGTCGCCGTCGAGTCGCGCGGTCGTCAGCGTCGCGCCGGCGTCGGACCCACCGCCCGGCTCGGTGAGGCCGAACGCTCCCAGCGCCTCCCCCGCGCACATCCGGGGGAGCCACTCTGCCTTCTGCTCCGCCGTCCCGAAGCGGTAGATCGGCATCGCGCCGAGGGACACCGCGGCCTCCAACGTGATCGCCACCGACGAGTCGACGCGAGCCAGCTCCTCCAGTGCCACGCAGAGCGCGAAGTAATCGCCGCCCATGCCGCCGTGCTCCTCCGGGAATGGCAGGCCGAACAGCCCCATCTCCCCCATCTGGGCGACGATGGCGTAGGGGAAGGCGTCCCGCTCGTAGAAGTCGCCGATGACCGGGGCGACCACCTCGTGGGCGAACTCCTCGACGGTCTTGCGCAGCGACTCCAGCTCGTCGGAGAGGTGCATGCCGGTCATCGTGCCACGTCCCGACGGCCCTCCCGTAGGCTCAACCGGTGCCCGCGCTCCACCCGCCACCCTCGTGAGGGCGCTGCTGCGCCTGTACTACCGGTTGAACCAGCTGGTGCGCGAGCTGATGAAGTTCGGCGTCGTCGGCGGGATGGCCTTCCTGGTGGACCTGTCCGTCTTCAACCTGCTCCTGCACCTGACAGACAAGCCGCTGACGTCGAAAACCCTCTCGACGGTGGCCGCCACCACCGTCGCGTACGCGGGGAACCGGACGTGGACGTTCCGCCGACGCGGGCGGTCAGGTGTACGACGGGAGTACTCCCTCTTCTTCCTCCTCAACGGGGTCGGCCTGCTGATCGCGCTGACCTGTCTGGGCATCTCCCACTACGTGCTCGGCTTCACCAGCACCCTGGCCGACAACATCGCGGCCAACGGCGTCGGGCTGGCGCTGGGCACGACGTTCCGGTTCTGGAGCTACCGACGGTTCGTCTTCCCCCAGCTGCTGCCGGAGGCGGCGGTCACCGCGGACCCGCACCCGCCGCACTGAGGAAGAGCGCAAACACCGCAGGCTTCTGCTGCACCAGCTCGAGCCGCCCGCCGTCAGCCTCCGCCAACTCGCGAGCCACGGCCAGCCCGAGCCCCGTACCCCGCCGGCCGCTCACCGACCGCTCGAAGACCCGGGCTCCCAGGTCATCGGGCACGCCCGGTCCCTCGTCGGTCACCTCCACGACGAGCGAGATGCCGGTCGAGCGGGTGGACACCGTGACCGTGCCGCCCCCGTGGATCAGGCTGTTCTCCAACAGGGTCGCGAGCACCTGCGACAGCCCGTTCGGGGTGGCGAGCGCCACCAGGCCCCGGGTGCCCAGCGCCCGGATCGAGCGGCCGGCGGCGGCGAACGCGGGCTCCCACTCCACCACCTGCTGCAGCACCACGTCGTCGAGGGACACCGGTCCGGCGCGCAGGTTGTTGTCGCGCACGCTGTCCAGCAGGTGCTCCACGACCGTGGCTAACCGCTCGACCTGGGCGATGGCGCTGCGGGCCTCCTCGCGCACTGTCCGCGGGTCCTCCGCCTGCAGGATCTCCTCGAGTCGCATCGACAGCGCGGTCAGCGGCGTACGTAGCTGGTGGGAGGCATCACTGGCGAGCTGTCGCTCGGTTGCGATCAGCCGATCGATGCGATCGCCGCTGCGCTCCAGCAGCCAGGCGACCCGGTCGATCTCGGGAATGCCACTGGTGCGCATCGGAGGCCGCTGCTTGCCCGACCCAAGCGTCTCCGAGCGTTCGGCGAGATCGTCCAGCGGTCGAGCCACGCTCGCGCCCTGCCAGCGACCGAACGCCGCAGCAACGACCAGGGCGACGGCCGCACCGCCGACCACCAGCGCGGCCACCACCCCGGGTTCGACAGAACCCCCCACGAGCGCGGCGACCACAAGCGGGACACCGACAAGGACCACGCTCACGGCGGCTACCGACACGGCCAGCACCAGCAGCCGCTGCCTCACTCGCGCTCGAACCGGAAGCCCACGCCCCGTACCGTCGTGATGAAACGCGGACTCGCGGCGTCGTCACCGAGCTTCTTACGCAGCCAGGACACGTGCATGTCCAGGGTCTTGGTCGAGCCCCACCAGGCGGTGTCCCACACCTCGCGCATCAGCTGCTCACGGGTGACGACCTTGCCGTTCTCCCGCAGCAGGACCCGAAGCAGGTCGAACTCCTTGGCGGTGAGGGTCAGCTCCCGCTCGTCGACCCAGGCGCGGTGGGACTCGGTGTCGATGCGCACGCCCTGCACCCCGGCGGTGACCTCGATGCCGCCACGACGCAGCAGCGCCCGTGACCGGGCAAGCAGCTCGGCCAGACGGAACGGCTTGGTCACGTAGTCGTCCGCGCCGGCATCGAGCCCGACCACGGTGTCCACCTCGTCGGCCCGGGCGGTCAACACCAAGACTGGGACTGCGTTGCCGTCAGCGCGCAGCCGCCGGCACACCTCCAGCCCGTCCATGCCCGGCAGCCCCAGGTCGAGCACGACAAGATCGACCGGCGGGCCAGCGGTCGCGGACTCCAGCGCGCCCGGGCCGTCCTCGCACACCTCGACCTCGTAGCCCTCGCGGCGCAGCGCCCGCGCGAGCGGTTCGGAGATCGCCTGGTCGTCCTCCGCCAGGAGCACCCGAGTCATGTCCGCATGGTAGTCAAGCAAGGCCCCTCACCCGCCGTCCTACGCGCCGCAGATCGCGGACTCGTTGCTCGTAAGTGGCGCCGGCGCCGAGCAGCAGCAGCCCGACCGCCCCGATCGTCAGCCACCGGGGCACCACGTCGTAGACCGCCACCAGGTACGGCGCGAGCTGCACGACCGCGTCGACCGCCAGCACCCCCGCCCCGATGACGAGCGGCGCCTGCAGCCGAGCCCAGACACCGACCCCCAGCACGGCGAGCGCGACGAGCCCCAGCAGCAGCGGCCGCAGGTCGCCCGCGTCGGTGACTGCGCGGAGCAGGCTCGGGCCGAGGCCGAGGAGCAGGCCAGGGGCGTACGCGGTCCACGAGCGGTACGCCGGATCACTGACCCGTCGGCGCCATCCCACAGCCAGCAGT